>JAGLNZ010000060.1 GCA_023139225.1 Desulfobacula sp.
CCACTTTTTTTACCCGGTATCATTTTTCTTCCAAAGAAAAAAATCGTACAAAAATTCTTCTGGTGGAAGACAATATTGTAAATCAAAAGCTTGCCATACGCCTGTTTGAAAAATTCGGATTTGGTGCAGACATTGCCGGCAATGGGGAAGAAGCATTGCAGATGCTTGAAACAAAAGAGTATGATGTGGTGTTTATGGATATTCAGATGCCAAAAATGGATGGTCTTGAAGCCACAAGACGGATTCGTGATCACAATACCCTTGT
The DNA here is from genome assembly GCA_023139225.1 of Desulfobacula sp. Taxonomy (GTDB): domain Bacteria; phylum Desulfobacterota; class Desulfobacteria; order Desulfobacterales; family Desulfobacteraceae; genus Desulfobacula. The sequence continues at coordinate 266 of JAGLNZ010000060.1, forward strand.
CCTCAATCATAATATCCCTATTATCGCAATGACGGCCAATGCCATGAAGGGGGACAGGGAAGACTGTCAAGAAGCCGGTATGGACGACTATATTGCCAAGCCTATTCAATTGGAGCTCCTCCACGCTATTTTGGAAACCTATTCGGTTAAAGACAGCAATTCATAAACCCGCCTGATTTTATTCTAAATTTATTCAATTTTATTTTTTTATTCTTTTTTTCTTGACCCGGGCATTTTTTACGTATATTTTTAACCAAATGGTTTAACTAATTAGTTTAACTTTTTGGTTAAAGACTGAAAGGATTATAGAGAGGGGATATGAACAAAAAAACAAGTATCAAAGATAAAATTTTTGCAGTTGCAGCAACCCATTTTGCAAATTTTGGATTTGAAGGTGCCAGAATGGATAAAATTGCAAAGGAGGCCTGTGTCAACAAGGCAAGCATTTATTATAATATCGGGAATAAAGAGGCACTGTATGCCAAGGTACTTAATAAAGCTTTTGATGAGGGGTTTGGCTCTTTTCATGATGTAATCGAATCAAGCTTGTCTGCCCGGGAAAAACTTGAAGCTTATATAAGGCATATTGCAAAAGCCCTTGAGCGAAACCCCATTCTTCCAAAGATGATGATGCGCGAGCAATTGTCTCAAGGAAGGCATATGCCGGAATCTTTTGCCGGAAATATTGTCCAAATGCTGGATGGGCTGACGGCAATTTTAAACCAGGGAAATGAAGAAGGGGTTTTTGATGTTGTGGATACGGTGACCATCCATTTTATGATCTTTGGGGCAATGATGTTCCAGATGACAAGCTCTCCCATACGCAAAAAAAAGAAAGCATTTTCAAATAAATATCAACCTGATCCGGGCATTCTGCCGCAATCGGTTATTGATCAGATTACAAAAGCTGTTTTACGAGCCGTTAAAAAGGAAAAATAATGACATCCATACGGAATAAAATCGAAGCCTGGTTTGAATCTTTTGCGTATTACCTGTTTGATAACAAATATAAAATGCTCATTTTCATGTTGTTGATGATCCTGGGGTTTGCTTCCCAGATACCAAAAATTACTATTGATACTTCCACAGAAGGTTTTTTACACGATGATGATCCGATTTTACTGGACTATGAAGCATTCCGGGACCAGTTCGGGCGGGATGAAATGGCCATTGTCGCCCTTGAATCAAAAAATGTATTTAATATAAAGTTTCTGGAACAATTAAAAGCACTCCATTACGATCTTAAAGAAAATCTTCCCTATCTGGATGATATCACAAGTCTTATCAATGCGCGAAATACACGTGGCAATAAGGATGAACTCATTGTTGAGGACCTTTTGGAGCACTGGCCAAAAAATGAAAAGGAACTTGCGGCAATTGAAAAAAGAGCAAAAGACAATCAAATGTATAAAAATCTTTTGTTATCCGAGGATGCAGGCCTTACCACGATTGTTATTAAGACCCATACCTATTCCAGTCAAAAAGAAACCTTAGATGATGATCTTTCCGGGTTTGTAGATGATGAAGTTGTTGAGCAACCTTTAGAGGGACAAAAGGCAACCTATCTGACGGATGAGGAAAACTCCAGGTTTATCAATGCACTGGAAAAAATAGTTGACCGGCACAGGACAGATCAATTCCCTATTATAATAGCCGGCACCCCTGTGGTGACGGATTTTTTAAAGCGGTCCATGATAGAAAATATGAGAAAATTTATGGGGATTGCCTTTGTTACGATTGCGATTTTTCTTTTTGTTATGTTCCAAAGACTTTCCGGTGTTTTTATGCCCATCTTTATTGTGTTGGTATCCCTTGTTTCGACATTGGGACTCATGGCACTTTGTGGCGTATCCATAAAATTGCCCACCCAGATTTTGCCGTCTTTTTTGTTGTCTGTTGCTGTCGGGGCATCGGTTCATATTCTGGTCATGTTTTTTCAAAGCTTTGATAAACACCATTCCAAGCGGGATGCCATTGCCCATGCACTGGGCCATTCAGGTCTTGCCATTGTCATGACAAGTTTGACCACAGCTGGCGGGTTAATGTCTTTTTCAACAGCCAAGGTCGCTCCCATTGCCGATCTGGGAATTTTTGCCTCTGCCGGGGTGATCCTGTCTTTAATTTATACCATTGTGTTTTTACCGGTTTTATTGGCCATCTTTCCCATTAAATCTAAAAACAGGCCTGGCAATGAAAAAAACGGTGAATCCAAAACAGGACTGATTGATGCCTTATTGAATGCCTGTATTCATATTTCCACCCGTCACCCCAAAAAGGTGTTACTTGTGGCCTTTATTTCTGTCCTTGTTTCCTTAGCCGGTGCCATGCGTATAGAGCTCTCCCATGATCCGGTCAGGTGGCTTCCGGATGAAAGCGTTGTCAGGCTTTCCAATGAAAAACTCGATCTTGCATTAAAGGGCACAACCAGCCTTGAAGTGATCCTGGATACCCAAAAAGAAAACGGGTTGTATGATCCGGGTCTTCTTTTGAAACTTGAAAACAGCCGTAAGGAAATGGAAGAATATTCAGATGAAAAACTGTTTGTCGGAAAGGCCTGGTCCCTTACCTGTGTTTTAAAGGAAACAAACCAGGCGCTTCATGAGAATGATCCTTTATTTTATACTGTGCCGACAAACCGGGATCTGATCGCCCAGGAACTCTTTTTATTTGAAAACAGCGGGTCTGATGATCTTGAAGATTTTACGGATACCCAGTTTTCAAAAGCGCGGTTTACCATTAAACTGCCCTTTGTTGATGCCATTGCCTATGACCAGTTTATGGACATGGTGACGCATCATTTCAAAGAAAATTATCCGGATCAGGAAATAAAAATTACCGGTATGGTGGCTATGCTGGCAAAGGTTTTAACAAATACCATTCACAGTATGATTAAAAGCTATGGGTATGCACTAATCGTGATCACTATACTGATGATTTTTCTTATCGGAAGGGTGAAGATCGGGATGTTCTCCATGATCCCCAATATTTTTCCTATTATCCTCATGCTCGGGGTCATGGGGTGGTGTAATCTGCCCATGGATCTTTTCTGCATGATGGTGGGTAGTATTGCCATGGGCCTTGCTGTGGACGATACCATTCATTTTATGCATAATTTCAGGCGGTATTATGAGACATATCATGATCCTGAAAAGGCGGTTTATGAAACCCTCCATACAACGGGCAGGGCCATGCTGGTTACCACCTGTGTTTTATCCATCGGTTTTTTTACCTTCATGTTTTCTCCGATGAATAATTTATTTAATTTTGGCCTTTTAACGGGATTTGCCCTTTTAATGGCCCTTTTGGCAGACTATTTTATCGCACCCTCCTTAATGGTGCTGTTGAATAAAAAACCGGTTCACCCAGTGGATCAAATCAGTGAATCAATAAGATCCGGAGGAAAATTATGAGAAAAATTGTTGTAACAGGTATATGGATCACTTTTTGCCTTTGCATGGTTGTTCCTGTCTGCATGGCAGATGATGAAAGGGCGCGTCAAATCATGCAGCAGGTAGAAGACAGGGATGACGGGGATAATATGACATCCCGGATGCTCATGGTTCTGATCGATAAAAACGAAAAGCAAAGAAAAAAATATTTTCAAAGTTTTTCAAAGGATTTTGGCAGGGATAAAAAGCGCATCATGTTTGTTAAATCACCGGCCCCGATAAAAAATACAGGGTTTTTAACCTTTGACTGGGATGATGAATCCAGAGATGATGACCAGTGGCTGTTCCTTCCTGCCATAGGGAAAACCAAGAGAATTGCTTCATCAGATAAAAGTTCAAGTTTTATGGGATCAGATCTTAATTATTCGGATATGACCGGCAGGAACCTTGAAGATTATAATTTTAAGCTTTTAAAAGAATCGAAAATCAAGGGTATTGATGTATGGATAATTCAATCCCTGCCAAAGACGAAAGAAGTTGAGGATGAAACAGGTTACAAAAAATCGATTCTTGCGGTCAGAAAGGATAATTATATTGTTGTCAGGGCTAAAATGTGGACAAGCGAAGGCGGGTTTACCAAATATATGGATGCCCAAAAGCTTGTGCAGATAGACGGGATTTGGGTGGTAGCCCAGAATCATATCACCAAGAAAAGGGGTAAGGTAACAATGCATCAGACCCTTTTAAAACTCAGTAATGTAAAGTTTAATCAAAGCCTTGATGAGAATGTATTTACCATTCGAAGACTGGAAAAAGGATTATTCTAAAATAATGTGTAAACAGCTTATCCTCCGAGTTCTCGGCTCTTTCATAGTCACTGTGCTTATAAATGCAGCCATCAGTACGGCAAATGATATCCCCCATACCCGGGATTCCGATGATATGGATGATTTTTTTCAGAGTGATGAAAAAGTGCCTGACACTGATGAGATCCTTGAATCTCAGGACGATTCCGGCAAACCAGACTATTTTTTAAATGGGAGCATAAGTGCCAGAACAGGGTATCGCTTTAATCATGCCCCTCCTTTACAAGGTGCAACGGACCATCGAGGGTTGTTTGATGCAAAAGGGGAAACGGGTCTTGAATTCGGGACCCGGTTTTTTGAGTCCTGGGACTTTTTTATTTCAGGATCAGCATTTTATAATCTGGCTTATGAGCTCAATAATCAAAGCCATTACACGGATAAATTTTTAGATGATAATGAAAAAGACCTGGAACTTAAAAAAATTTTCATCAGGGGCAGTCTTACCAAACAGCTTGATATCAAGATCGGACGGCAGATTGTGGTATGGGGAAAATCAGACAATATCCGGGTAACGGATATCTTAAATCCCTTGGATCTTAAGGAACCCGGAATAACGGATATAGAAGATTTAAGGCTGCCTGTATTCATGACCCGGCTGGATTATTATTTTTCAAACCTGTCTTTATCCGGGTTTTTAATTCATGAGCACAGATCACATAAAACCCCTGTTTTTGGAAGCAGTTATTTTTATCTTCCCTATTCACTGCCCGATGATACTGACCCGTCAAACAGACTTGAAAACACCGAGCTTGCCATTTCATTATCAGGCACATTTCCCGGGTTTGACATCAGTTTTTATATGGCAGATATTTACGATGATTCAGCCTTTTTAAATGCTAAAAATCAACGGGTGCATGAGAGAATATCCATGGCGGGTCTTGCAATGAATAAGGCCTGCGGCAATTTTCTTTATAAAGCTGAAGCAGCATTGTTTAATGGTATTAGGCTTTCTGCCTTCCAGCAAGGTGGTGTTCTTGTTGAAAATCTTTGTGATTATTCACGATTGGATTTTCTTGCCGGAATCGAATACTCAGGATTTAAAGATACCAATTTAAGTCTTGAGGCGGCGGACAGATGGCTTACCAATTTTAATAATGATGCTCAAAAAAGCGGTGGCAAAGAACATATGGTTCAATACGCCTTAAGGGTGTCGAGAACGTTTTTGCACGAAGTATTGGACTTAAGTGTTCTGACTTCCCTTTACGGGAAAAACGCTGATGATGGAGGCTTTATCAGAGCCCAGGGGATCTATGATTTTTCAGATGCTGTAACCTTTACCCTGGGTATTATTTTTTATAAGTCCGGGTCTAATGCAATGCTTAAGAAGATCGGTGAAAATGATGCTGTTTTTTCCAGCATTACCTACAGTTTTTAGGCAAAGATACCACCCTTTTTCGGGATAATAACATGATGGATTATTCCACATATTTTTAAAATTATTGTAAATCTGTAAGATCCTTTATATCATGGGCTATCATAATTGCGGCCTTAAAATAGCGAAAGGAACCAGCCAATGCCGGTTATCACATTTAATGCGTTTTCTTTTTTACAGAAAAAATTAAAGAAAAAAAAGATTGAATATTCCAATGTGACCATGGAGCTGAAACAGACAACCCGTGCAAAAGATTTAATCAGGCAGGTTCAATTGGAGCCTGAAGACGTTGAAGTCGTGTTTATAAACGGAAAAGTGGCTTCTTTTGATACGATTATTAATAATAACGACCGCGTGGCCCTATTGCCGCCTGGAACCCCGGGGCCCTATAGGGTTTTGCTTGGATTCAAGAATTTAAAAGTACAGTGATTGATGACAACAGCCATATCCGTGTATTTATTGCCTTTCCCCTTCCAAAAGAGACAAAAAATTTTTTACAAGGCCTTCAGGGACAATTGAAAAAATCAGGTATCAGGGCTTCCTGGACAAAACCCGCTACCATGCATTTAACCCTGAAGTTTCTTGGGAATGTTAATATCAATAAAATTGATACCATTAAAAAATGTATGATCCGGGCGGTAACAGGTGTATCAAACCATACTTTATCTGCTTCGGGGATCGGTGTATTCCCGTCAGTAAAAAAAGCCAGGGTCATCTGGTCAGGAACAAGGGGCCGGACAGATATTTTGGAAAGGCTTGCAAAACGTCTGGAGGCCATTCTTTTTAAGGATGCGGGAATAAAAAAGGAAAATAAAAGATTTTCACCCCACTTGACTTTGGCAAGGATCAAACAGCCGATTTCCCCCAAAACCATGATTAAACTGCTGCAGGAGTTTAAGGATTTTTGCTCAGAGGATTTTCTTGTTTCCGAGATTTTGCTTTTTCAAAGCGAATTAATATCATCCGGTGCAATTCATACACCAATTTTTACCGCACCATTCAGACTTTAAAACATTAAATTTTCTGGACCTTCATTTGAAAATTTGTTTTTGAGTTTTGTTTTTCAAAAACGCTAAAATGGTTTAGGTCTTTTTCTATTTCCAGAGATGAATAAATTCCTTTTAATATTGTGCCTGGAAAGGCTTTTTTGTTTATTTTTATTTGAGGGATGTTTTCTTGTTTTCTTGCCCATTCAAAAAAGGCAAACAGGTCGGTTTGAAATTCTGAAATTTGTCTTTTGATTTTTGGTTCAAGTCCGTTGATTTTTTTTTCAAGGAGTTCTTTTTCTTTCTCGTATTTTTTTTTTGTCTTGTTTAATCCTTTTAAAGAAGAGACGGAAGATGTCATTCTTTTTTCAAAATTATTTATCAGTACCACAATGTTTTTTAGTTTTTCTTTTTTATAAGAATCTTTTTTCTTTTTAAATTCATTTGTAAGTTTTTCTTTTTTGTTTCTTGCGCGGTCATGAAAAATTTTTAATTCAATCATTTTTTGAAAAGTTTTTTTTATGTAATGATCCTGCTCATCTTTTTTTTCTTTTAATTCATCAAGCTGTCGGCTGACTTTTTTAACTTCAAGATTAATAAGCCTCGCCTTTTCAAGGATATGGTGTTCAGTCCCTGCTCCAAGGATACACGCTTTTGTTTTACTAGTTCCGGCACCGGCAAGTTCAATACCTTTTTTGCCATACAGGGTTGAGGCGATGACCCGGCATTGTCCTGAATCTATTTTGCCGCTGCAAAAGACCTGGGAATCAATGATCTCATTTTCAATATAAATATTTCCAAAGGTTTCGATTCTGCAATTATGAAGATATCTTGCATGAATATCTCCCTGGGCGCTGATTACAGCGTCGGTAATACCGATTTGGGACCTGATACAACCAATGGCATTAATGTGAGCTCCTCTGATTTCTCTTGCATTAATCTGCCCTGCAAGTATCGGGTAGGCGCCTGTTAATACACCTGATATGTTTAAATTAGCATAATTTTCAAGGGGTCCGTACTTGAGATCTGCATCTTCAAGAACATTGATGGCTGGATGGGTATATAGCTTTCTTTCAATGGAAATGGACGGGCAGCCTGTCTTGCCTGCAAAAGCTTTTGTATTGTCTTTTGAAAGCCTGGTCCCGCTGGTACACCTGAAAGTCAGGTCATATCCTCTGCTTTGCTCAATATTTTTTCCAAACAGATTTTTTTTTAAATATGTGTCCCCTCCTAAACGCTGCTCAGCCACTGTTTCACCTTTTGCTTTGATTTCAGTATCTATTTTGTCTGTATCAAAATGGTAGATGGCTTTCCTGGCTTTTATCAATTCCATGGAAAAATCCTGTTTTGCGGCAATAAATTCAGTGTTTTTCATATCCAGGTTGCATTGAAGAATGGCATCCGGATAAATCCCATACCTGATTCCCTGGGCTTCAAGTGCTTGTTTGATGTCTTGTAAACCAATGGTTTCCACATTTTTGTTAATTTTAACAACCGCTTCCATTTGATCTTCACTGATACTGACCCGGATGGCAGAATCAGCTGTAGTTTTATCATTTCCTTCCAGACGCTCCTGTTCTTTTAAGACCAGGTTTTTTTGTTCTTCGGTTAAATAATTTAACTTGACCATTATATCGCCCAGAAGTTGAATTTTATTCTCTTTTTCAAATTCCTCTTCCTGGACTTTTTGAGCGATTTTAGTTTCCCGTGAGGAAGCAAGGCCTTTTTCAATAACACTTGCGGCAAATTCCTGGTCCAACACCTTTATTTGTAAAAATTGTTTTTCATAGGCTGAAAGGTTTATCTCGTTATTTATTTGCAGCTCTTTTTGCGAATCAGCCTCTTTTGATTGGTCAAGAGCAAAGATCTTATCCGCCTGTGTATCAAGAAAGGTCTGTTCCTTTAGTATGGCATTTTTCTGTTTTATGGTGAGGACCCGGGACTCAACCAGGATATCTCCGATCAATTTTTTAATTTTTGCCCGTTTAAATTCTTTTTTTTGATACTCAAGAGCCCTGTTGACATCTTCTTTGGTTGCCAATCCTTTTTCAATGGCGATTTTACCAAATTCTTCTCCGCGTTTTTTTATGATAAGATATTCCCGGATTAGTTTTAACAGTCCAACCTGGTATTGGGTTGCAAATTTCTGGCTTAGTAAAAGCTGGTCAAAACCAAGAGTATGACCTTGTTTGTGTTTAAGTGCGTATAATCGATTGATATGGGTATACTGTTCATTGTTAATGGTGCCGTATTGCAGGGCAAGAGCAGGCAGAGACGTGATTTGATTTAATTGTTCCAAGATTAATTCTTTCAATTTTATGATATTTAAATTAGCTTTCAATAAAGATAAAGAATTTATGGAATAAAGTAAACGGTTTCATAAGAATTGCTGTTGTTTTATCTAAACGATATGGCTTATATCGATATGGGCTTCAAAGTGTTTCTTTAAAAGGATATAGTCTCTTTCTTTAAAATCGAGCATGTCATCATATGGATAATTAATGTTCAATCCTATTAACTCGAACCATTTTAACAAAATCTGCGGGGAATCAAAAAAGCCATGCATATAGGTCCCTGCAACCCTGCCGTCTTCCGACATGCAGCCGTCCGTGTCTGTGCAGGCAGTACGATTTCTGGAACCGATATTAAGCAAAGATGTGCCCGCACTTAAGTTTGTATATCCCATGTGGATCTCATACCCCTTGCCTGTGACATTCTCCCATTGAAAATCGCTTAAGGTTGTTGTTTTCGGTGCCTTTAATACGGTTTGAACGGCTAAAAGACCGAGTGCTTTTGTTTTTCCAGGCCTACCTTCAAGCCCGTCAGGGTCATCGACAAATTCTCCTAGCATTTGATATCCGCCGCAAATTCCAAAAATATGTCCTTTAGATTGGTAATATGCTTCAAGAGGCTCTTTGAATTTGTTTATTAACCATGTTAGGTCAGCCCGGGTATTTTTTGAGCCCGGAATAATCACGGCCTTAAATTTTGACAGATGGTTTGGCCTGTCAATAAAAATAGTTTGGAGCCCCTTGATTTTTGACAGGGCATGAAAATCCGTAAAATTTGCAATATGGGGCAGGCGAATAATGCCGATCGCCGGCATATCAGGATCGAAGTCCTTGAAATTATTGCATTCTTCAATCTCAACAGAGTCTTCGGCATCAATTTTAAAATGTGTGTACCAGGGCAGAACACCCAGTATTTTTTTGTCTGTCCGTTTTTCAATCCAGCCAACCCCGTCCTTAAACAGGTCAATATCTCCTCTGAACCGGTTGATAATGAATCCTTTAACCATATCCCGGTACATTTGCGGGAGACACTCAAGTGTTCCGATAATTTGTCCAAACACACCTCCTCTGTGGATATCTGCAACAAGGATAACATCGGCATTTGCGTATTCGGCCATGGCAAAATTCACAATGTCATTGGGCATCAGGTTGACTTCAGCGCAGGACCCGGCGCCTTCAAGGATGATCCGGTCGTATGTCTTCTCAAGGCGGTCAAAGGCCTCACAGGCCTTTTCAAAATAGAATCCTTTGTTTTTATGGTAATCCATTGCTGTATGATTCCCATGGACTTTACCGTTAAGGATAACCTGGGACTGCTTTTCTCCTGTCGGTTTTAAAAGAATGGGATTCATATTAACGTGGGGAGCAATTTTTGCGGCCTCTGCCTGGACAATCTGGGCACGCCCCATTTCAAGACCCTCCGGGGTAATCCCCGAGTTGTTGGACATGTTTTGAGACTTAAAGGGCGCAACCTTAACTGCCCTGTCGGCAAGGGATCTGCAAAGAGCGGCAGCAATGATACTTTTCCCAACATCAGAGCCGGTTCCAAGAACAGCAATATTTTTTTTCATCATTTTTCGATTCCAACCCGGGCTGTTATACCTTGTTTATAATAATGCTTGATTTCTTTCATTTCCGTAACAAGATCTGCTTTTTCTATCACTGCGGCAGTGGCTCCCCGCCCTGTGATCACCAGCTCAACATTCACAGGTTTCATATCAATCAATGCCAGTAGTTCTTTTTCCGATATGAGATTGCACATCACAGCGACATTTGCTTCTTCAGCAATTACCACGTCATGTTTATTGTTTTTTAGAATCTCACATAATTTTTGATATCCTTCAATGCCCGCAGCTTTCTCCTCATCAGACGGGTTTCCTTTAATAAATTTTCCAAGGCCATATTGTTTGATCGTTATATTTTCAAATTTGGACAAGGCTTTGATTTCAGAGTAATTTCCTTTTTTTAAAAATTGAACAATATATACCTTAAGACCTGCTCCGGCAGCTCTAAGCGCAAGCCCGAAGCTCGCTGTTGTTTTTCCTTTGCCATTGCCGGTATATATTTGAACACATCCTTTCATATATTGTCTCCTGACGGTTTTTTAGTATCTTTAAATATCATATTTTTTTGAATAGCCTCTAGGTGTAAACAGAAAATCCAAATATCGTAAAGAGGCACTGGAACCGATAAACAGAACCGTCTGCATCCCGACCTCGGCCGTATCCATTTGATCCAGGGTTTTAAATGAGACACGTTGATTCTCCCTCATGGCCCCTGTGACAATTCCAACAGGTGTTGTTGTATCCCTGTATTCCAATATAAGTTCCTGGGCCCTTTTTAACTGCCAGTTCCTTTTTTTACTTTTTGGATTATACAACACTATGACAAAGTCCGCCATAGCTGCGCAAGTTAATCGTTTTTCAATTTTTTTCCAGGGGGTTAAAAGGTCACTGAGAGAAATCGCTGCAAAATCATGGGTCAAAGGTGCGCCGGCCAATGCTGCACCGGCTGCCAGAGCCGGAATTCCCGGAACAATCTCAAGAAATAAATCTGTGTTTTTATCAGGTTGATTTTTTTTGTTCCGGGCCCTGGCTATTTTTATGTCGCGCTGCTTGCAAATTTCAAAAACAAGGCCTGCCATGGCATAAATACCCGGATCTCCACCTGAAACAAGTGCGCATGATTTTCCAGACATGGCCGTTTCAATGGCTTTTTCAACCCTTTCAACTTCTTTCATCATACCGGTTGAAATAATTTGTTTGTCTTTGACAAGATCGGAAATTAAATCAATATAAGTGGTGTAACCTGCTATGCAATCGACCTGTTTAATAATTTCAATTGCCCGCCGGGACATGTAGGAAATGTCTCCCGGGCCCGTACCTATAACATAAAGCGTCATTTTTTTATTGCCACGGCAATGGTGACATCCTTGTTTTTTTTCTTTGGAACAATCAGTTCCCCGTTGTCGGCTGACAGAATAGCTGCAGCTTCACACACACTCTTAACTCCTAAATGTTTTTCAACCATCTTTGATGGTGTTTTGATTGTTTTAACTGAATTTAACGCTTTTTTGCCATAAAAATCTATCTGAATTTTCAATTCTTTTGAAAGAGCTAATAAACCGGCCTCATCTTTTTTAATGTCTGTTGTTGCAAATTGGCAAATACTGTGCATGGACAAGCCTTCTTTTTTAAGAACCATAAATAAAAACTGCTTAATTTCTTCATGCCCTGTTCCCCTGTTGCATCCAATGCCTACGCTTAATACAGGCGGCCTTAAAATTAGAGTTTCACGTGAAACATTTTGAATTTTATGGAAACAAAATACTTTTCCTGTTGATGCGTCTGCTTTCGTTGGATTTGGTTTGATTACACCTGTCCATAAGGTTTTCGGCAGATTGTTTTTAATAAAGGCGAAAGGATCATATAAACTTATGGGTTCCCCCAATAAAAATGCCATGTTGATTACTTTGATGTTTTGCGGGGTTTCGATAAAAAGGTCCATGTCCTTTGCTATCATATCGATGGCCGGAAGCCTGTTGGTGTCCGTTGCTGTGGTAATAACAGGCCTGGCATTTATAATTGCAGCAATCTTTTTTGTTAGAGCATTGGCACCACCCAGATGCCCTGATATAAGGCTTACGGCATGGATTCCATTGTCATCAACCACGACTACGGCAGGGTCAATAATTTTTGATTTTAATAAAGGGGCAATAACGCGAACCGCAATCCCTGTTGAAAAGATAAAGATATGTCCCATGAATTTATCAAATTGCTGATGAATTTTTTTGGATAGTTTTGTAAAGGTGTGCGTGTTTTTCTCCAGCGGCTCGCTTTCCCGGGTTTTGGCAGAGACAAAAAGGGCTGAACCCTTAAGGGCATTCTGGATTTTTTTTCCAAGCACCTTTCCATTTGGTGTGATACACCAGATGGCAATGGAACCGGAGTCAATTTTATTTTTCAGCGCTTCTATATCCATGAGAGAATGTTGAATCATATAATTTTGATTTTAATATATCATGTTTTTTCATGCCTGCTTCAACAGATTTTCCCACAATAATCAAGGCATGTCTTGTGATATCATTGTCTTTGCAGGTTTTCACAAGGTCTTCGATCCTGGTATAAAATATTTTTTCTTCCGGGTGACTCACCTTGTAGGCAATGGCACAGATTGATTCTTCACCATAATGTTCTGCCAGAATTGTTTGAACCTTTTGCACATGTCCAATACTAAGATATATAGCCATTGAAGCCTTATGGGACGCAAGTTTTTCAAGGTCTTCGGATTCAGGTACCGGCGTTCTTCCGGAAATCCTTGTCAGGATCAAGGTCTGGGTTACCTCGGGAAGCGTATATTCCATGTTCATTTTTGAAGCTGCAGCAAAGGCTGCCGTTACACCCGGGACAACCTCATAGGGTATATTGATTTTTTCAAGCTCCCGCATTTGCTCAAAAATTGCACCGTATAAGGATGGGTCGCCTGTGTGGAGGCGAACAATTTTTTTCCCGTGAGCATGATAATCTTTTATGGTGTCAATGATCTGTTTTAAATCCATACCGGCGCTGGATTTGGTTTTGGTCTGGCTGCCCTTCCAGCACAGCACAGCCTTAGGCACCAAAGATCCTGCATATATGATAAGGTCAGCCTCTTTCAGTGCATTCATGGATTTAACTGTAATAAGGTCAGGATCACCGGGTCCCGCACCTGCAAAAACAACTTTATTATTTTTCATAATCATACTTTTATTTTAGGTTTTGATCCTGAAATGATCCAAACCGGGTTTAATGCTTCAAGCCGGTCTCCAAAGGGCATGCCTTTAGATCGAGACACCTGAATTTGCACAATGTGAGGACTAAATTTGTATTCCTTTAAAAGCGTTAAAGCAATTTCAAGGTTTTGCAGCAATACGGTATTAATCACAATAATTCCAAAAACAGCGAGCTTGTCACAGGATGCTTTTATGATTTGCCCAAGGGTTTTTCCTCCCCCCCCAATAAAAATTCGGTCCGGGGTTTTCAGCTCTTCAATCCCTTCGGGAAAGGCTGAATTGACTATCTTAACATTGGAGCAGTTAAAATTTTTTATATTGTGAATAATATCAGAAATTCGTCCCGGATGCTTTTCTATGGCATAGACGTGGCCCCAGGGGATCTGAAGGGAGGCTTCAATACCGATGGACCCGGAGCCTGATCCAATGTCCCAGAACACATGATCCTTTTTGATCAGCTTTAATTTAGACAGGGTAATGCTTCGGATCTCGGATTTTGTAATCAGTCCTTTTGAATGCTTAAATAAGGAATCCTCCATTCCGATATGTGTTTCATGTGAAAAATTATCTTTTTCCTTTCCCTGTTTTTGCAGGATGACAATATTGGGCTGGGAAAAGGTTTGCTCTTTTATCAGGTTAAGATTTTCAAACCATGTTATCTTTTCTTCATTCCTGTCGCCAAGTTTTTCTAAAACACAAAACTTGAAATCATACATGCTTTCTTTTATCAGACCTGCTGCAAGATATTGCGGATTCATTTTCGGATCAGTTAAAAACGCTATTTTATTTTCATTTGCAAGCTTTGAAAAGGAAAAGGATTTCGGCTGTTTGCCGTGAAGGCTGATTATTTTTGCATCGTGCCAGGGCTCTTTTATTGCGGCAAAAGCAGCAGAAACAGAGGAGATATTTGAATGAATATTTAAATATTTTTTATCAAAATGCTGTGTTAATGTGGAGCCGATACCATAAAATAAAGGATCGCCCGAAGCTAAAACAACAATTTTATGGTCGGTCATCTTTTCTTTAATGGCTTCAACAACGCTGTTAATATGGGCGTTTACCGGGATTTTTTGAATATCCGGATAGTCAAACATGGATAGATGCCGTTGGCCGCCAACCAGCACATCGCATTTTTTGATTAATTTAAGGTGTTTTTGGGTAAGATCTTCTTTGCCCTGACCAATACCGATAATGTCTATTGGATTCATATTATGCCACCATATAATAAAGAGTTCCCATTAATATGATACTCGCTACTCTGAAGAACTGACCCGATAATAGCAGTTGCAGACCCATTTTGGGAGAGAAAATTCCCATATATCTCGGAAGCTGGTGGCGAAGGGCTCTTACGGGAAATGCAAGAACATTTCCCAGCAGCAGGGCAATAACCGTTTGTTTAACATTGATGATTCCCGCATCCATCAATGCTCCGGCGGCTGCAAACCCTGATGTGAATTCAGCAGCAAAGCTTAAGATAACAACACTGAGAGATTCTATAGGGATGATGGTGAGTGTGATAGTATCGGCCAGGGCCTTGTTTAAGAACTCAAAAAATCCATTTAAGTTTAAAATAAAAACAATGGTATAAATCGGCAAAACCCAGATACTAATGTTTATTATACGCCCGGGCAGTTTAGACTTAATTTTTTTTAATATGTCTGTAAAATCTTTTTTACTATTATTTTCAAGCTGCCCGATAATGATGTTTTTCTTATCAACCTCATGATTAGTTTTAAGATAAATCATGCCAAAAATAAGAAAACAAATGGTCCGCAATAGTGTTGCTAAAAAGGTGATAATAAAATAGAGGGCACCGGCATACCCGGTTAACGGCAGAACAATAAACACAGTTGTCGGCAGGTGCAGGAAAAAGGCCGGGAACTGGTTGATATAATTTGACAGGAATAACTGCATTTTATTGATTTTATTGTCTTCATAAAAATCCAGAAGCATGGCATTGGCAGCGGCTCCTGAGATAAAAGCCGTTGTAAAGGCAGCACCGCACCTATTCCCAAGATTTGAGAACCCAAAGATAGGTCTGGCAAGGATCGCTACCTGTTTTGTCCAGCCAAGGTTTTCAATCACCTGTCCTGCCAGAAGTCCGATACAAATAAAAACAAGAAGCCTTAACAGGGGTATGCCAAGTTTTTTTATGCCAAAAGCAAGGGTGATATTTTCAAAATAGTATAGACTGAAAAGTAAACAAACTATTGTGAAAAGTATTGAAAATCCCAGGTTTTTATATTTTATTTGAGCGGTTCTCATATATCCGTAGGCTTCATTTCGAAGCCAGTATCAGAGTCCAGTAGTCTGGTGCTCTTTTTTCAAGGGTCTCAATATTTTCTATGATCTGTTCGTTTTTTCGGCCACACTTTGATACCGCCACACATTTCTTGTCAAGGCCTGCTTCTTTGAGCGCCTTATTAATGTCTTTAATATTTTTGTAAGCTTTGACTATTGCGACATTTTCAACACCGTCAACATTTCTGATCCGATCGCCGCCAAAGGCTCCCGAGGTGACAAGCAATGACTCTTCCCCCTCCACAAGTATCCTGTTCAGCCGAGCTGATGCAGCATGAAACGAGGTTATCCCAGGGATGGTCTCAATATCAGCCTCTGGCATAATACAGTCCATTTTTTTTAAAATATAACCAAAGGTAGAATAGGTTGTGGGATCTCCAAGTGTCAGGAAAACAGCCTTTTTCCCCTGGTTCAAACTTTTAGCTATCTGTTTTGCATTTTGGACCCAGGCAGTTTCAACTTCCTTGACATTCTTGGTCATGGGAAAAGACATTTTTTCTATTGGTGTAGAAGGTGATATATAAGGGGATGCAATCTCAACCGCTAGGCTATAGGTGTTTTTTGTCGAAGCAGCAGTAAAAATAATATCTGCCTCTTTGATAACCCTGACAGCCTTAACTGTTATCAGTTCAGGGTCTCCCGGCCCAACGCCTACACCGAATAGTTTTCCAACGTTTTCCATTATATATCCTCTTTAAGCTTTTCTTGAGTGAAAATGTCCGGATAAAGGAGAATTCCTATTGAAACTATCCCTTTATAAAGCCTGGGTACAGGCCTGGAAACAATATTTTCATCAATTAAATATATTTGATTGTTCTTTACAGCTTTAATTACACTAAATCCCGGTTCATTTTTTATCTGTTCAACATTTACAGCATTCATTATACCTTTCTGGGCAAGGAATACATCAATTTGTGATGCTTTTGCAAGTATTTGCTCCTTGCCATAGATGGCAATATTGGTATTTCTTGATGCCTTGGCATCCCGGGCCACATTAATCCCACCTGCGGTTTCAAGGGCAAAGATGGGCATAGCCCCCTTTGTAAATGTTTTCATTCTTGTATGGATTGCTTGAAAATAGACTCTTTTTTTGGGCTGAATCCCCTGGGTCAGGGCTTTGATACGATCAGTTCTTTTTTTAAAATCTCTGATCATTTTTTTTGCCTGTAGATCTCTTCCTGTCAATAGGCCTAATTTGAACCAATAGTCATACATTTCTTTTATACCGGAAGGTTGAAGAGAAACCACGATAATGCCGGATTTTTCAAGGCGGTTCATCAATTTCGGATAGCCATTGTCAATCATTGGCCTTATCAGGACAAGATCAGGCATAAAGGCTAAAAATTTTTCAGAATCATCATGATATGAAAATTTAGGCTTTAAATCCACCCGGGCAGGAAAGGTGTCGTTAATACTAACCCCCACAATTACATCTTCCAGGCCTAAGTGATAAAGATTTTCCGTATGGGCACCATAAAGAGAAATAATTCTGTTAAAGGGTTTTTCAAAAACTATCTTCCTCCCCTTTTTATCTGTCAGTGTTAAACCGGAACAATGCCCTGAAAAAATCAAGGTAATAATGAGGATGATTCCTGCCATTTTTTTAAATTGACGGATAATACACCTGCTTTGCTTGAGCATGTTTATTAAACTCAACAATAGATTCTACATTAAAGACATCTTTTATTGTCTGTTGTGTCAGGACATCCTGGGAATTGCCAAATGCTTTTATCTCACCATTTTTCAGCATCAGTAATGCATCAGACCAACTTGAGGCAAGGTTTAAATCATGGAAAACGCTGATGACAAGTTTATTTTTTTCTTTTACGGATTGTTTGACAAGTGCAAGCATTTGCAAGGTATGGTTGATGTCCATATTAGAGAAAGCCTCATCAAGTAAAAGAATCGGCGTATCCTGGCACAGGGCTCTGGCAAACACACACCGCTGCCTTTCCCCGCCGGACAATTCATTTATTTTTCTGTCTTGTAAATGAAGAATCCCGGTAACTTCCATCATTATAGCTACCTTTTTTATATCTCCGGCGCAAGGGTGTGAGAATCTTGAAATATAAGGGTGTCTTCCCATCATCACCACATCTTTTACGCTAAAGGGGAAGTTTATTATATAGTCCTGGGAAACCAGGGCAACTTTTTTTGCAATTTCTTTTGTTGCAAGAGAGGAAATTGGCACATGATCGATATCAATATGGCCGGTACCAGGTTTTAAAAAGCCTGAAATCAGATCTAGAAGAGTGGTCTTCCCACTGCCATTAGGGCCGATAATGGAATAAAAATTTCCAGAGATAAAAGAACTATTGATATTTTTGAGAATCCTATCATGGTCATAGGCAAAAGAGATGTTGTGTAGATTTAACTTCATTTTTACCTTATTTAAACCTGTTTTTTTTAAAAATCCAGCAAAACACAGGGCCGCCTGTCAAGGCTGTCAGGACACCGATGGGTATTTCGTGTGGTAGTACTGCCCTGGTAATGGTATCGGCAAACAGCAATAAAAATGCGCCGGCCAGCATGGACAGAGGAATCAGCTTTCGATTGTCAGGCCCTGTGATAAACCGGACTGTGTGCGGGATTAGAAGACCAACAAAGCCAATGATACCTGAAACAGATACACAAATTGCAGCCAGCATTGATCCGGTTACCAACAAAATTATAGTAACCTTTTTCAGGTTTACGCCCAGACTCGTGGCAGATTTGGCCCCAAGGGAGATCAGGTTCAGGTCGCGTGCAAAAAACATTGAAATGAAAAGTCCTATCAGCAGAAAAATCATAACAGCAATAAAATCAAGCCAGGTTTTAGAGGCAAAGCTTCCCATAAGCCAGAAAATAATGACGGACACCTGCTCATTGGCAATAAATTTTAAAAAACTGATTCCTGCGGAAAGGATGGCCGCTACAATGATTCCTGATAAAATAAGGTTGTTGGAGGAAAGTCCTGCCATTGGGTTTCTTGAAGAATAAGATAGAAATATGACCAAAAACAGGGTAATGCAGGCACCCGTAAATGCAAAAGCAGGTACGGAAACAAAGGCTGCACTTAAATTTAATAAAATAGCAATACATGCTCCAAAGGCAGCACCTGCGGATACGCCAAGAGTATATGGATCGGCAAGAGGATTCAACAGTATCCCCTGGAATAAGGCCCCTGATACGGCGAGGGCAGCGCCAACGGCTGCACAGGTAAGTATTCTTGGAAGCCGCACATCAAAGATCACTGCTATATAGGTTTCGTTGATATTTTTCATGATTTGAATATTATTGCTTATTTTTCCGTAAAGGATGCTGATAATATCCATCATTGGGATTTTAATATACCCGAGTGACAAAGAGATGAGAATCATTAAAATGAGAAAAAGGGAGAAAAGAATCACCAGATATCCTGTTCTCCCTTTTAGTATGGCAACCGGTATACTCAAATTTTTGCCATAATCTACAGGCCGATGCCTGAAGTTTTTGCAGCATCCTTTATATGGTTTATATAAAGATCTGCGAACTGGTTATTAGATCCAAGGCCCTGGAGAATTATTTCAACATCAAATCCAGCTTTGCTTAACACGGTTTTCCATGAGTCCTCTTCATCGCTGGCCATGTCATTGGTTGCATGGTCTCCGGCAACAATCATCAAAGGTTTTAACAGTATTTTTTCAATTTTAGGGGTATAGTGCCCAAGGCTTTTTTTAACATCTTCAAGTCCGGGATATCCTTCGACACTCCCTATAAGGGTTTTAACCTCAGGATAGGTCTCTGCCATTAATTGCTGGAGCTCAACATATAGACCCGTAGACCATACTTCATTTCCATGGCCCATATAAACAAGAGCAGCGCCTTTTTTCCTGGCAAGTGCAACATCGTTGGCAAAAGTTTTAACAGCCCGTTTAAGATCATCATGATAGGGATATACATCTCCAACCGTACCCAGAGCCGGCCTGCCAAGTGCTATTTTATTAAATGGTTTCCATTTATCCCTGATAGTTTTGATGGATTTGACGGCATTCACATATTGCATCAAATCATGATATTGTTCCATGTGGAACAAATGGGTGGGCTGAACAATAACATCCTTAAATCCTTGGCTTTTTAAGTCTCCAAAAGTAGAAAGAAGATTTTTTGTAAAAAGGATTTCTTCAGGAATTCCCTTGGCCGTCCATTTTTTTGGATTCTTGCTTCTTTTTTCCCAGACCGACCGGATAATATTGGATGTAAACACAACCCTGACCTCGGTATCGGGGAAAGCCGCTTTTACTCTGGATGTAATATTAACTATGGATTGAACAGCTGTTGGTACGGTAGTTCCAAAATTGGCAATAATAATGGCGGTTTTTGCATAAAGGTGTGAACTGAAAATCAGGCAAAGGGTGAGAATAAGTGCAACAAGCTTAAGTTTTTTCATAACATTTCCTCGGTTATTATTAATAACAATAACGCGGGACAGGGCATAAATGAAAATCCCACACCAGAACATATCTGACATGGGAACCGTTTTTATCCTCATTTTCTTGATCTGCCCTATGTCCTCGCAAGCAATATGATCAAATATTCAGGCAGGTTTTCTGACTTCCGGATTTTTTTACTTGCCATGCCTTCCCGCTAAAACAAGCTAACTTAACAGTGACATTATGGCGTTCATCCCCGGTTACAGCGGCGGGTCCGTTCCTGGTTTTCACAGGATTCCCTATTAACTG
>JAGLNZ010000600.1 GCA_023139225.1 Desulfobacula sp.
AAACCTTTTTTTAAATATGATGAAGCAACAAAGCTTGCCCGAAATGCAACCAAAGAACTTGGCGTAGAGACCATTACCTTTGAAGAAATGGTTTATCTTCCCTTTGACGATGAATACAAAATTGCAAGCCAGGTGCCCAAAGACAAAGACACCATTTCCTTTACCGGGACCGACATCCAGAAAAGAATCCGCACAGGCAAAAAAGTACCTGACTGGGCCACATTCCCGGAAGTGATCAAGGAACTTCAAAAATCCTATCCCCCTCCCTCAAAACAGGGATTTACAGTATTTTGTACAGGGTTATCAGGCGCCGGCAAATCCACCATAGCCAAAATTCTATATTCCAAATTCCTTGAAATGGGAACAAGACCGGTCACCCTTCTTGACGGAGATATTGTCAGAAGGAACCTGTCCTCGGAATTGAACTTTTCCAAGGAACACCGTGACATCAACGTTAACCGAATCGGATTTGTGGCAGCAGAAATTACAAAAAACAGAGGAATTGCCATCTGTGCACCCATAGCGCCCTATGAAACAACAAGAGCCCGGATCAGGGAATCCATTGAAGCACATGGCGGATTTTTTGAAGTCCATGTTTCAACCCCCATCACTGAATGTGAAAAACGGGACAGAAAAGGCATGTATGCCAAGGCAAGGGCCGGTCTTTTAAAGGGTTTTACCGGCGTGGATGATCCTTATGAAGACCCCTCCAGCCCTGAACTTAGAATCAATACAACAAGCCTGACACCGGATGAAGCAGCCCAGGAAGTCCTGCTCTATATCAGCCAGAAAGGGTATATTTAAAGCATCAAACTCCCAGAAAAAGGCAAAATCAATTATGCGTAAAGGAATTATACTTGCAGGCGGATCAGGAAGCCGTATGTATCCCCTGACATATTCAGTCAGCAAACAGCTCTTGCCGGTGTATGACAAGCCCATGATTTATTACTCCCTGTCAACACTGATGCTTTCAGGTATCACACAGATACTGGTGATCACAACCCCGCATGATCATGACAACTTCAAGCACCTGCTTGGTGATGGCTCTAAATGGGGCATCTGCCTGGAATATGCAATTCAGCCATCCCCTGATGGACTTGCCCAGGCATTCATCATCGGCAAAGATTTCATAAAAAATAATCCTGTCACTTTAATTCTGGGCGATAATATTTTCTATGGAGAAGGTCTGTCAGACCGCCTTCAAATGATTGCCCGACAAGACAAAGGTGCAACCATATTTGGATATTATGTCAAAGATCCCAAGCGGTATGGGGTTGTTGGATTTGACAGCAAGGGCCGCGTCACCAGCCTGGAAGAAAAACCTGAGTCTCCAAAATCCAATTATGCTGTTACAGGGCTCTATTATTATGACAATGATGTTATCCAGATTGCAAAACAAATTAAACCTTCTGCCCGGGGAGAACTTGAAATAACAGATATCAACAACACCTATCTGGCACAAGGCAATTTAGATGTGGAGCTGTTTGGCCGGGGAACCGCCTGGCTTGATACAGGGACACACGAGTCCCTTCTGGATGCAGCAACCTTTATTAAAGTTGTAGCAGACCGCCAGGGACTAAAAATTGCCTGTCCTGAAGAAATTGCCTTTAGAATGAAACTCATCAATGCAAATCAGTTGGAAAAAATAGCAGGCCCCATGAAAAAAAACGGTTACGGCCAATACTTATTAGACCTTTTAAACAAATAAAATAATAAATGAAATACACTCAACTTGATATACCTGATATTGTTTTAATCGAACCACAG
>JAGLNZ010000601.1 GCA_023139225.1 Desulfobacula sp.
CCCCTGATTCAGAGTGAATTTAAAAAAATAGGGGTGGATGTTGAAATTAAAGGCCTGGCATGGAACACTCAATGGACAATGGCAAAAAAAGATCCCAAAACAGCCCAGGATATTTTTCTTTTACTCTGGTGGCCAACCTATAGTGATCCCTATGAAACCCTTTATTCCTTACTCCATGACGAGGGAGAAAAACCAGTCTGGAACCTGGCATATTATAAAAATTCAAGCTATGACAACATGATCCGCAAGGCCTATGAAACCACCGGCTCCAATCCTGAAAAATCTCTGGATCTTTATGTAAAAGCCCAGAACCTGATTCAAAAAGATGTCCCGGTTGCCTGGATGGTTGATATTGTCGGCAACTGGCCCATGAATAAAAAGTTGCAGGGATTTGTTATGAATCCGGCCTATCCCAATGTGCCTTTTTTATATGAAATGTATATTGAATAGCAAGGTTCCATACTAAACCCGTCACGGCCGGCCCTTGGACCGGATTCATAACTCCCCTTGATTGTGGTCCGGGGAGGCTGTGATAAAAAAAGAAAGTTGTAAATTCCATGCTGTTGTTTCTTTGTAAACGATTTGTCGGTTTGATTGCGTTGCTCATTGCCTTAAGCACCCTGGTGTTCTTTTTTACCAGATCCCTGCCCGGTGATGCAGCAGCGCTTTACATCGGAGGGAATGCAAAGCCTGAACAAATCGAACGCGCCAGAACAGAGCTGGGTCTGGATAAGCCATTAATTGTCCAATACAAAAGGTATATGGAAAGATTGTTACATGCAGATATGGGGATCTCTTTGCGAACTCATCGTCCGGTTTTCAAGGATTTGATGGAAAAGATTCCCATGTCTTTTGAACTTGTATTATGGGCACTTTTTATCGCCACTTTTTTTGGGGTATCCTTTGGTGTGATTGCCGCCTATTTCCAGGGCAGCCTAATAGATGACACCATAAAAGGGTTTACGTCGGCAGCCGTGTCCATTCCCATCTTTTTTCTTGCCCTTTTATTGCAATTGCTCTTTTTTAATTATCTGGGATGGTTCCCATTACAGGGGCGGATAGATTCATTTTTGGAATTTACTGACCCCTTACAAAATATCACCGGATTCAGTATGGTGGATACATTGATTTCAGGTAATTTCAAGGCTTTTTTCAATGTTTCCTGGCATATGGTGCTTCCTGTGACAGCACTGTTTGTCGGACCTTTGGGGATTATTGCCAGGCTGACACGTTCATCTTTACTGGATGTCATGGACCAGGATTATATTATGGCAGCCAGGGCCTCGGGTATCAGCGAGAGAGTCCTTTTTTTCTACTATGGGCTAAGAAATGCGCTTTCACCGGTACTGACCGTTATTGGTCTGTCTGTTGCCCTCATCCTGCTTTCAACCTTTTATGTGGAAATGATTTTTAACTGGCCCGGGATCGGGTATTATTCCCTGGCTGCAATTATGAGCCTTGATTACACGGCTTTAATGGGGGTTACACTCATGATCGGCACCGTGTATGTGATTGCAAATACAATAATGGATATTCTCAGACGAATCATTGATCCAAGAATAAAATGAAAGACAACCCTATGGCTGTACAAACAGATTCATATGACATAATGGCACAAAAAGTAATTCAGGAACACAGAAAGGTGAAATGGTTCCAATTACGACGGTTGTTAAAACGCAGGGCAGCGTTTTTATCTTTAATCATACTGGTTCTGGCATTGGCGGCAGCAGTGTTTGCACCCTGGATCGCACCATACCCCGAACAGGGTCAGGGAGCGGTTAATCTTGAACATAGGCTGCAACCGCCTTCATCAAACTATGTTCTCGGCACTGATGTCTATGGTAGGGATATGCTCAGCCGCGTGATCTGGGGCGGTCGTATTTCACTTTTTGGCGGTGCCTGTATTGTTTTTTTTGCAGCCTTCATCGGGGTGCCTTTAGGACTTTGGGCCGGGTATAATGAAGGGATATCAGGTGCAGTGATATCACGGATCGTGGAATTGTTTTTGTCCTTTCCATCCACGCTTATTGCCATGGCGATTTCCATTCTCATCGGCGCCGGGTGGTTTACGGCGATTATTGCTTTAATTATTCCCTGGTGGCCCTGGTATACAAGACTGGTGCAGGGAGAAGTTCTTTCAATAAAACAGATGCTCTATGTTGAAGCCGCCCAGATGCTGGGATATGGGAAGTTATATATTATATTCCGCCATCTTTTGCCAAATATCATGACCCCGGTCATGGTCATGATTCTTCTGGATCTGGGGCCGGCGATTATTGCTATCGGTCTTTTAAGCTTTATAGGTCTTGGGACTCAGCCTCCCATGGCAGACTGGGGATTAATGGTGTGGGAAGGGGCACCCAATATTCTTTCGGAATGGTGGATCTCAATAGTCCCCGGGTGTGCCATGTTTATGGTGGTCATTGCATTCAATATATTTGGCGATGCGCTTAAAGATATTTTGGATTCCAATGGGTGATATCTTGAAATTTAAGGGTAATCGGGAAAGTGAATAGTGGAAAACAGTGTCATAAATAAAAAATCGGAACCTGCGTCTTCTGTTGAACCCGTGCTGCAGGTCAAGGATTTAAATCTAGCATTCAATACCCCGCGAGGTCAGGCAAAAATACTTGAAGGCGTCAATTTTGATCTATTCCCAAGGGAAATTCTGGCACTTGTAGGTGAAACAGGATCCGGTAAAAGTGTGACGGCAAAATCCATACTTAATCTGATTCCCGAGCGTTCAAGAGAAACCAGAGGTCAGGTATTGTTTGGCGTAAAAGATCTATTGACCATATCGGGCAAAGAGCTTGGGACCATACGCGGCAACAGGATTTCCATGGTATTTCAAAATCCCCAGTCAAGCATTAATCCGGTTTTTACACTTGGAGAACAGATTTCAAGACTCATTCGTCTTTATTTGTCCGCCAAAATTAATGATTTAAAATTCAAAACCCAATGCAGTCAAAAGCAAGCCGTTGAAAGTATTGCCAGAGAGAAATTAAACGAAGTCGGCCTCACGGATATCAAGCGGATGCTCAAATTATACGCAAGTGAGGTCAGTGGCGGTATGGCCCAGCGGTATCGGATTGCTCTGGCCCTGATCTCTTCTCCTGAAATTTTAATTGCAGATGAGGCAACCAGTGCCCTTGATGTGACAGTACAGGCCCATATTTTAAAGTTGATGAAAGATTTGTGTAAAAATAAGCGAACTGCCATTTTATTTATCACCCATGATTTAGGTATTGCAGCCCAGATCTGCGACCGTGTGGCTGTCATGTATGCCGGTAGAATCGTTGAAGTTGCTGAAACAAAAAAGATTTTCAAAAATCCTTTGCACCCCTATACCAGAGGACTTTTAAAAGCAGTGCCTAAACTGGGTAAAAACAAACCATTATCATTTGTACCGGGTATCATTCCTGATCTGGTCAGCCCGCCCCGGGGCTGTCGTTTCCACAGCAGATGTGACCAGGCCATGGATATTTGTCACAAACAAAAGCCGGAAAGCCTGAAGCTTGAAGACAACCATAATGTTTCATGTTTTTTATACAAAGAATGAAATATAAACGATAAAGAAAACAAAGATGAATGAATCCCTCATTAGCCTGGAACAGATAAACACATGGTTTCCCAATAATAAATCCCTTTTGGGAAAACCAAGATCCTGGATTAAAGCAGTCAGTGATGTCAGCCTCAATATCATTGAAGGTGAATGTCTCGGTCTGGTTGGTGAATCCGGATGTGGTAAGAGTACACTGGGAAGAGCCATTTTGCGGCTTGCGCCCTTATCTTCAGGCGAAATTCGATTCATGGGTGATGATATCGGGAAGTTGGATAATAAATGGCTTAAACCCTACAGGGCCAAAATGCAGATGGTCTTCCAGGACCCAAAAGCATCTTTAAATCCAAAGATGACAATATTTAAAATATTAAGTGAAGCACTGGCTTTGAATTTACGGGTTGAAAAAGAGAATTATCTTGAGCAATCTGTGAAACTGTTAGACCTTGTGGATCTGAGACCGGAACATATCTATCGGTATCCCCATGAATTTTCAGGGGGCCAGCAGCAGAGAATATGTATTGCAAGGGCTTTGGCAACCGATCCTAAGTTTATTGTCTTTGATGAGGCAACCAGTGCACTTGACGTATCAGTACAGGCGCAAGTTATAAGCCTGATGAGAGAGTTGCAGGATAAATTTAATCTGACCTATCTGTTTATCAGTCATGATTTAAGTATTATGGAGTATGTCTGCACCAGAGTGGCAGTCATGTATGCCGGGCAGATCATTGAGGTTCAGGATGCAGGATCATTGTTTGACGCTCCCCGGCACCCTTATACCAAAGCATTGAAAAACGCAGTACCCATTGCAGATCCTGAATCGGGAAAAGAGCTGGGAATACTTAAAGGAGAAGTCCCTAAATTGTCTGATCCGCCAACAGGATGTCATTTCCATCCAAGATGTAATTATAAAGAAGATATTTGCAGTAAAAAAAGTCCTCTGGTATGCAAAACCGGCGAAAACAGCTGGGTCAGATGCCATTTTCATGAAAAGTTATGGAAACAGGGTATTTTAATTAATAGCAAGGAGTCGTTATGAGCAGTCTATTAGGGTTGGGTGCCTGCCAGATGGAAGTCCATCCCAATGATGTCCAGAAAAATCTGGACAATATGGCAAGGCAGATTGAGTTGATCAAATTTTTCAGTCCATGGGTCAGGCTTGTGGTGACCCCGGAACTTTGTTTTCAGGGGGCGGCTGATTTTAAAAAAAAAGCCCAGGCCTTCCCGAATTCCCTGACAAAGTTTTGTGCGAAAATTGCCAGGGAATATCAGATCTTCCTTGTTCCGGGCTCCATATACGAAAAACACAAAGGCAATATTTATAATACAAGCCCGGTTTTCAATGATAAGGGCAAAATGATTGCAAAATATCGTAAGCTCTATCCCTGGCGACCCCATGAAAAAACCGTTTCAGGAGATAAAACCCTTGTTTTCAGCATGCCGGGTATCGGCAAGATCGGTCTATGCAATTGTTATGATCTGTGGTTTCCGGAACTCATAAGAGATCTTGTTTTCAAGGGTGCCCAGATTATTTTAGTGCCCACTGCCGCAGGAACCCAGGACCGTGCCCAGGAAATTATTCTTGCCAGGGCGGCTGCCATCCAGAATCAATGTTTCATTGTTTCCGTCAATGGTACCGGATGCGGGGGAAGGGGGGAAAGCCTTATTGTGGACCCTGAAGGGAATGTGATCCAGAAAGCCGGCCAGATAAATGAAAATCTCATTGCCATGATAGACCTTGATGCGGTGGGGCGGTCCAGGGATTATGGTATTGCCGGAGTGACACGGCCCCTGGCATCCTTTTTCCATGAAAAACACAGGTTTGAGTACCAGAGCCAGCCCTTTGAAGAAAGTCCGGTTTATAAAGACAACCTGCTTGAAAAATAAATTGATTAAAATGGAGTTAAAAAAATGACGGATAAAAAACAGACCCTGACACAGGTCCGAGAAAAATATTTGCCCAATGGATTTGCCAGTGCAAGACCCTGCTGTGTGAAAAAAGCTAAAGGTGCTCTGGTCTGGGATATGGATGACAAAGAATACATAGATTTTGCCGGCGGCATTGCCGTCATGAACGTAGGGCATTCTCATCCCTCAATTGTAAGTGCAGTAAAAGACCAGGCAGAAAAATTCATGCATACCTGTTTTATGGTACTTCCCTATGAATCCGCTATAAAGCTTGCTCAAAAGCTTAGTACCTCGGTTCCCGGCCCCAGTGAAAAAAAAGCCATGTTTGTTAATTCCGGTGCGGAAGCCGTGGAAAATGCCATAAAAATAGCCAGGTATTATACTAAAAAAACAGGTATTATCGCTTTTGAAAGCGGGTTTCACGGAAGGACACTTTTAGGCATGAGTCTGACTTCCAAGGTAAAGCCCTATAAACTGGGATTCGGGCCGTTTGCCCCTGAAGTTTACAGGATTCCCTTTGCCTATTGTTACCGCTGTCCTTTTGGCAAAGAATATCCTTCCTGCGATGTTAAATGTGCAGACCTTTTAGAAGATTTCTTTATCTCCCATACTGCGCCTGAAACAACCGCCGCCTTGATTGCAGAGCCCATACCCGGAGAAGGCGGATATATGGTCCCCCCACCCGAGTATTTTCCAAAACTCAAAGCCATTTGTGAAAAATATGGTATTCTTTTAATTGCCGATGAAATCCAGACCGGTATGGGAAGAACGGGCAAACTCTTTGCCATGGAACATTGGGGTGTGGAAGCAGATATCACAACCACTGCCAAAAGCCTTGCCGCCGGGATACCGTTGAGTGCGGTTGTGGGGAAAGCCGGGATCATGGATTCTGTGCATCCCGGTGGTATCGGGGGCACATATGGTGCAAATCCCTTGGCCTGCAGTGCCGCCCTTGCCGTCTTTGATGTCATAGAACAGGAAAATCTGCTGCAAAAAGGAAAGGATCTTGGAGACAAATTAATGTCAGGCTTAAGAGATCTTTCAAATGATTTTCATCTTATCGGCGATGTAAGAGGCTTAGGAGCCCTTGTCGCCATTGAACTTGTCAAAGATTTGAAGACAAAACAGCCGGCACCTGAAGAAGCAAAAGCCATCACGGATTATTGTTTTGAACAGGGCTTGATCCTTTTGTCCTGCGGAACCTATGGCAATGTGCTTCGGTTTATGATGCCCCTTGTTACCACCGATCAGCAGATGGAAACGGGAATCCGTATCCTTTCTAAAGCCTTTCAGTCAATTATTAATAAATAAAGCTTTACAGGAGAATTGCCGTGCATGGTTTTTATAATCAGATTTTGAATATTGACCTTTCAAAACAGGAAATTCGTGTTCAACAGATCGAAGATGATATTTATTCAACCTATCTTGGGGGAAAGGGCCTGGCTTCCTGGATCTTGTCTGAAAAAAATCCTACAGGAGTGGATCCTTTGTCCTGCGATAATCATTTGATTTTTGCAACCGGTGCGGTTACCGGGGGCATGACATGGGGATCATCAAGATATGGTGTGTTTACAAAATCACCTTTAACAGGCCTTTATGCGGAATCATATTCAGGCGGCAGGGTGCCTGAAGCCATCAGTGCGACAGGATTTGATGCCATTGTTATCAAAGGTTGTGCCAAAGGCCTCCAGGTCCTGGAAATTACACCCCGGGGAGCCTTTTTCCATGATGCATCCGACCTTAAGGGCAAGGATACATTTGAAACCGAAGATGCTGTCAGGCAAAAATATTATTTCAAAAAAACAAAGCAATGGAAAACAGGGGCGGTGGTTGTTGGCCCTGCTGCTGAAAACGGGGTTCTTTTTTCCATTATTAAAAATGATGGCTGGCGGTGCGCAGGAAGGGCTGGAACCGGCACGGTTATGGGATCAAAAAAATTGAAAGCCATTGTGTTTTCAGGAGATAAGAAAAGATCCCCCTATGATAAAGCCGGGCTGATAAAATTATCAAAGCAACTTGCTTCAGAATCAAAGGACCATCCGGCAGCCAAGGCGTATAAATCCATGGGAACCTCCCAGATGGTCAAAATAATGAATACGGCAAAGGCCTTTCCAACAAAATATTGGTCAAAAGGTGTAGCTCCCCATTGGGAAAAAATCAGCTCTAACGCTCTTCACAGCCGATGTGATGTTACGCCCCATGCCTGTGCCAAATGCTATCTTTCCTGCGGTAGAATGACCCGGGTGAAGCAGGGTCGTCATAAAGGGCTTGAGATCGAGGGACCTGAGTATGAAACCCTGTATGCTTTTGGCGGTCTCTGCATGATTGATTCCATTGAGGAAATTATTTATCTGAACCATCTTTGTGATGCTTTGGGTATGGACACCATTACCGCTGGAAATCTTTGTGCCTTTGCCATGGAGGCATTTGAGAAAGGCCGGTCTGATTATGAAATTAATTTTGGTGATGCCAAGGCAGCAGGCATTCTTTTGAATCTGATTTTAGAAAGAAAGGGTATTGGTAATATCCTTTCAAAAGGCATCCGGTTTGCTGCAAAGGAATGGGACATGGAAGAAAGTGCCGTTCATGTCAAAGGAATGGAGCCGGCCGGCTATGATCCGAGAGTCCTTAAAGGCATGGGACTTGGATATGCCACATCAGACAGGGGTGCATGTCATCTTCGGGCCACATTTTATAAACCCGAGCTGTCAGGGCTGATTGAGCCAAACCAAATTGATGGTAAAGCCAAGGTATTTATCGATTTTGAAGACAGGCTGACCCTGTTTGACGCAATGATCCTGTGCAAATTTTTCAGAGATATTTATTCCTGGAAGCTTTTGGGTGGGTTGATATCGGCTGCCACTGGTATTGACGGCTCTCAGGAAAGCTTAAAATCCATAGCAGGGGCAATCTCTTCAAAAGTCAGGGAGTTTAACCTGAAAGAAGGAATGACAAAAGAAGATGAAATGCTGCCAAAAGCATTTCATAAAAAGCTTGAAGACAGCAAAGCCGTTATTACCGAAAAAGAATTTGCTCAATTATTAGCAGACTATAAAAATGCCCGCGCCTGGTAAAATAATCTTTACTTTTACCCTGCCATGCTTATGATTTTTTGAATGTTGGAGTGAATAAAAAAAAGGCATGACAGGAGTAGAAATCAAGGTATGAAAAACGGCAGTTCATCAGGTTTATCAACGGTTCAGACAAATTCAAATTCCAAGGAGCTTGACAGAATCATTGTCAAGGGAGCTAGAGAACACAATCTAAAAAATATTGATATAGATATTCCCAAAAAAAAGATGGTTGTCT
>JAGLNZ010000602.1 GCA_023139225.1 Desulfobacula sp.
TCATTTCCACGAACACATTGGGCTGCAGCTCCATGAGCCATTCCTGTGGACGGGTCATAAGACCTGTCTGCCAGTGTTCGCTCACACGATAGGTGGTACCGACAATGGGGAATTTAGGATTACAGTTTGCATAGGCATCAGCCTTTGAGGAGTAGACAACAGCAGTCGGATTGACTCTCTGGGAGCTAAAATTATTCTTTTTCAGCGGACTTTCCAACGGTTCGTAATGTTCCGGGAAAGGGCCGTCATTCCTTCCAGGGCCAAAGATTTGTGCATGGCCGTGTTTTCTCATGATAAAGGGGTGTTTGGCATCGCTGCGTTTTGATCCGTCAGGATTTTCAAGGGGATACCATCCACCATCAGGAACATCGCCAAGCCATTTTTTTGAAACATATTTACCGTCTTTTTCATCCCCGGCAAATTTAATGACCCAGTTTTCTTTGTCCCAGGGACGGCCTTTGGGATCGACAGAAGCCCTGTTGTAGATAATACGGCGGTTGACCGGCCAGCACCATGCAAATTCAGGATAGAGCCCGATATTATTGGGGGCATCTTTTTTGCTCCTTCTGGCAGACATGTTTCCTTTTTCCGTATAGGAGTTGCAATAGAGCCAGTTGCCCGAAGAGGTTGACCCGTCAGCCTGCAGCCATGCAAAGCTGGGTACCAGGGTGCCTTTTTTGCAACGTTTATTTTTGACGGTAACGTCTTTTGTAAAATACCCGTTGATTTCCTTGGCTACTTTATGGGGATCATAAGCACCATTGCTTTCATAATCCCATTTTAAATTGACAATGGGGTCTTTGAATACACCGCCTGAATTTTTATATGTTTCCTTGATGCGATGGCCAAGTTCCATGATGATGTCCCCGTCAGGACGACTGTTGCCAAGGGGTTTGGGCCCTTGATACCGCCATTGCATCCATCGGCCGGAATTGGTGATGGACCCTTCTTTTTCAACAAAGACCGCTGCCGGCAACATAAACACTTCGGTGCCGATTTTTGACGGATCTGCATCCGGTCCTTTCCAGAATGAGCCGGTTTCATTGTCAAAAATGTTGACATTGACCATCCAGTCCAGATTTTCCATGGCTTTCCTGATTTTTGAGACATTTGATCCTGAGCAGGCCGGATTCATGCCCCAGGCAAAAAAGCCTTTGATGTCGCCTTTATACATATCATCAAAAATATCAAACCAGGAGTATACTGTGCCGTCATCCACCTTTGGCAGCCAGTTATAACCAAACTGGTTGGATTCTGTGCCGGCCTCTCCAAAGAAAGATTTAAGCAAACTCACAGAATATTTGGGGTAATTGCCCCACCAGTTGGCTGATAACGGATCACTGGTTTTTGGAGTCCATTTGCTATTATAGGCATCAAGGCTGTTATTGGAGGCCCTTGGTGTTTTAAGGTAACCCGGCCAGATATGCCATAAAAGACAATGGTCTGTGGAGCCCTGGACATTTGATTCACCCCTTAATGCATTTACCCCGCCGCCGGCTATTCCCATATTGCCCAGTAAAAGCTGGATCATGGCCATGGTACGGATATTCTGGGTACCCACGGTATGCTGGGTCCATCCCATGGCATACATGATGGTTCCGGCTTTTCCTGTTTTTCCTGTTGCAGCATAGGTTTTATAGACTTTTAAAAGGTCTTCTTTTGGTGTTCCCGTTACTTTAGAAACCATATCAAGATCATACCGGCTGTAATGGGTTTTCATGAGCTGGAAGACACAGTTTTTATGCTGAAGTGTTCTGTCCATTTTCGGAACACCCTTGCCGTCCATTTCAAAGGCCCATTTGGATTTGTCATAACTTCCCAGGGCAGGACCCTCTTCATTCTTTTTATACCCTGCAAAAAGTCCGTCTTTGAATCCAAATGATTTTCCAACAATAAAGGCGGCGTTGGTGTATGCTGTCGTATATTCTTTGTTGTAAAGCTTATTGTCTAAAAGGTATTTAATCATTCCGCCCAGAAAGGCAATATCTGTTCCGGATCTTAAAGAGGCGTAGATATCAGCTTTTGAAGAGGTTCTTGTAAACCTCGGGTCAACACTGATCAGTTTGGCCCCTTTTTCCATGGCCTGGTTGACGTATTTAAAGGATATGGGATGGTTTTCAGCAGCATTGCTTCCCATGATGAGAATACAATCACTGTTTTTAATATCAATCCAATGGTTTGTCATGGCACCGCGTCCAAACGACTCTGCCAGAGCCGCTAC
>JAGLNZ010000603.1 GCA_023139225.1 Desulfobacula sp.
GGATTATATCCAAGAATTCTTTTTATGGATGGACTGGTGTAGATAAAAGTTCCTTTATAATCTGTAATGGTCACAATATCAGTGACATTTTCTATCAAAGCCCTGAAATACTCTTCACTGTATTTGAGAGCAGTCAGTGTCTCTTTTAATTTGGTCGTCATGCGGTTGAATTCTTTGGCAAGGTCTGCAAATTCGTCCCGGGAACTAATGGAAATCTGTGTATTAAGTTCCCCTTTCCCAATGCGTTCAGCCCCTTGAACCAGAGACTGCAAAGGCTTCATCAGACGTCTGGTCAGTATCATCAGCACTATTGAAATAATAATGGCCGCACTGACACCAAGGGATAACAGGTATGGCTTCATCCGTTGGGCCAGTCCGTACACTTCTTTTTCCGGGTCAACGGCAAGTATGAACCAGTCCCATTCTGGAAAAAAGTCGTAAACGGCAAGACTTTTTTCGTTTTGTATGGATAAAAACAACCGGCCCCCCTTTTTTTCCAGGTGCTTGAACCAGTGTTCGTTGCTTACATCCATACCCACATAATATTTGCTCGGGTGAAATATAATCACGCCATGGGTGTCTACCCCTAAAAGGTATCCTTTTTTTCCAATTTTAATAGCGGATATTTCTTTTATGGCATCTATTTTGGCTTTTATGATACTGGCTGAATTTTTTCCCAAATCGTATTTATGCCGGATGCTTTCATGCTTTTCCACAATCTCCATTGCTTCGGATGACCTTGTTGACAACCATTCTTCGGCAAGATCCGTCAGTGCGCTGCGTGAAAAATAATAAGAGATTCCAACCGTTGTAATAAGAAAAAAGAAGACCAGGGGCAGCATTGTAATAAGGATTTTTGTATAGGCTTTCATGGCTTATCCATAACCATTCAAAAAAACAACATCAAGAAAATTATTTGTTTTTTGAATAATTTTTGTTCAAATTCTTCTGGATGAAATTTTGCGAATGACAGAGTCTTTATGGTAAGTTATTCACTGCTTTTTAGATATCGGTCCATAATCATTTTGTATGTGCCGTCTTTTTTAATTTCGTTAAAAATTTTTTGATATTTCTTAACTAATATTGGGGAAATATTTTTAGATGCCCCAATATAAATACGATTATTTTTAACTGAGGGGCCGTAAACCATTTTTTTTCCATAAGAAGTATTTAAAAAGGTAGATATCGTAACATTCATATCCCCAAACCATGCATCAGCACGATTTTTTTGAAGCATTACAGGGATCTTGGCACTATTTGTAATCGTATGGATATTTTGGAAATTATTTGCCCTTAAAAAAAATTCTGGCGGGGTGTCTTGCTGTACCAGAATTTTGTTTAATTTTTTGGCCATATCAAGAGTTATTGATTTTCCATGTAACGAAGCAAATACAAGATCTGACGCCATAACATCAATTACCCAGACAAAATTTTTTTCACGCTTTGGTACTCTGGCAAGAGGGAAAATCAAATAGCTATCTCCCGTTTTTGTCATTTGCTGTGCTCGGCTCCATGGAAGGGAATTAATTTTTATTTTTGTACCAATACGACGTTCGATTTCATTAACAATATCAACAATGATGCCTTTCTCGGCAGCGTATGACCATGGTGGTAAATCCTGGGTAAGAATGCTATGAGGTTTTCCATTGGAATAACCGGTGAGGCTGAAAAAAAGTATGAAACTTAAGGAAAAGATAAAAATTGAGTTTTTCATTTATACTTTTATACCAAGCAGTTAAAATTCAATTATGCAAAATTGCTGTATCATAGATAGGAAGATAATTTATGTCAATAAAAGTATGAAAAATCCATGGTAACTGCAAATTTAAATTAAAAGTGCAGCGGAAAGTGAAATAAAAGAGAGCAGGGTTGACAGCATTATGGCTGCCGAAGCAAGCTGGGTATCGCTGTTCAGCTGGGCTGAAAGGACATATATGGCCGTGGAGGTGGGCAAGGTGAAAAAAATCATTCCAGCTTTAAAGGGGGTCCCGGTGACATAAAATGCTTTTAAAAGGAAAAATCCCATTACCGGCAGCACCAATATCTTCAGCATGGATGCAATTAAAGAAATTTTTGTATTATGTTTAAGCCCTGAAAGCGTTAATGAACCGCCAATGGAAATCAGGGCCAAAGGCATGGTGACAGCGGTCATGAGGCTAAAGGTGTTATCAATGAAAACCGGGAAACAAGCCTGGGACCTGGAAAAAAGAATGCCTGCAATACATCCAAGGATTAAGGGGTTGGAAACCAATGCCTTTAAAAGATACCTGGCGTTTTGTCCACAACTTGCCTTTTTCCCGGAATGCCAGATCAAAGTGGAAACTGCCAGTACATTAATAATGGGGATAACAAATCCGATCAGGATACCAAAGTATCTGACACCTGATTCTCCAAGGGCAGTCATGACAACGGCCATGCCAATATAGGTGTTAAACCGGTAACAGGCCTGGGAAAAGGAACCTGCCTGGAAACTTGAGATATGAAACAACCGGATGGCCAAAAGGCTTAGGAGATAAACAATGACCACTGCCATAATGGAAGCCAGACATAAATTAAGACCGGCACCCTTGTCCGGTGCTGAACTTCCAATTTTCCAGAACAGCATGACAGGGAAAAAAATAAAGTATACCAGTTTGTCAGATGTTTTCAGAAACGCTTCATTGGTGATTTTAAAGTGTTTGAGAAGGTTGCCAAGAAAAAGCAGTGAAAATATCGGAAATATGGCATTCAGGATGATCATCGCCTTAAAATATGGAAATTTGAATGTTTTTGCAAATGAATTATTTATGGTTATATTAGGCAATAACGCAAAGAGTAACATTAGTATTACCCAATGTTAATAATATTTCGGGGAGATTGCTGATGAATAAACGAACCTTGAACTTACCTGTTATCGGTATGAGTTGCGCCAATTGTGCGGCCAACATAGAACGAACTTTAAATAAAAAAACTAAAGGTGTGATATCGGCATCCGTGAATTTTGCATCACAAAGACTGCTCATTGATTACATCCCCTCACAAGTCTCCCTTGATACAATTGTTTCACAAATCAAAAAAATCGGGTTTGATTTGATTGTTGCAGATGAGGGCCGGGATGAAAAAGATGTGGAGGAGATTGCAAGGCACGCGGAAATAAAGGACCAGACACAAAAATTTATTGTTGGTGTTGTTTTTGCTCTGCCATTGTTCATTATAAGCATGTCAAGGGATTTTGGTCTGATTGGTGCCTGGAGCCATGCACCATGGGTGAACTGGTTTTTTCTTTTTCTTGCAACACCGGTCCAGTTTTATACCGGTATGGACTATTATATAGGTGCCTATAAGAATTTGAAAAACAAAAGTGCCAATATGGATGTGTTGATTGCATTAGGGTCTTCTGTAGCTTATTTTTATTCATTGGCCATACTTTTGTTGCCGGGGCTTGGCGGGCATGTTTATTTTGAGACCTCTGCCGTGATTATTACGCTGATTAAATTCGGCAAGCTCCTTGAGGCCAGGACCAAAGGCAAAACAGGCGGCGCCATCAAAAAATTGATCGGGCTCCAGCCAAAAACAGCTGTTATCATCGAAGGTGGGGAGGAAAAGCAGATTCCCATATCCATGGTCAAACTGGATGATATCGTTGTGATCAGGCCAGGAGAACGGATTTCGGTTGACGGTGTGATTGTCGAAGGCAGATCAGCTATTGACGAATCCATGCTTACTGGAGAACCCATTCCGGTTGATAAGGTAAAAGATGATATGGTAACGGGAGGCACTGTTAATGGAGAGGGACTCTTAAAGTTTAGAGCCACCCGTGTGGGTAAAGACACGGCCCTGTCACAGATCATACGGCTTGTTCAGGAAGCCCAGGGCAGCAAAGCACCGATCCAGGCCCTTGCGGACAAGGTGGCTGCTGTATTTGTTCCGGTTGTCATCAGCATTGCCTTGATTACTTTTGGTATCTGGTGGGGAATCACCGGAGAGTTTGTTCCATCAATGATTAGAATGGTTGCTGTTCTTGTCATTGC
>JAGLNZ010000604.1 GCA_023139225.1 Desulfobacula sp.
ACGGGAACTGATGTGGCCATTGAAACCGGGGACGTGATTCTTTCGAGCGGTAAGTTAACCGGTATTCCCAAGGCCATTAAAATCAGCCGGAAAACCATTGCCACCATAAAACAGAATTTATTTCTGGCATTTGTTTATAATATTGTTCTGATTCCTGTTGCAGCAGGGATTCTGGCGCCTTTTGACATGTTCCCGGATTTTTTAAGGCAGCTTCATCCTATCTTGGCAGCCCTGGCCATGGCAGCCAGCAGTATATCAGTGGTGACGAACAGTCTAAGGCTGTATAATGCAGATATCAGATAGCGCCTGCCCGGAAATCATCAATTTTTCAGGTTTTCTTTGCAGACACTATTTAGGCCGGGTGTTTGTTTCAGACGGTCTGCTTGATTCTATAATTCGAATATCCCTAGTACTGCCCATGTTAACAATAATATTTTTAAAGGATAACTGGTCTGAAATATCTGACAGAACCATGTCGTATTTTTCCAGAGTGAGCCTTTTCCTGAATCTTGAAAACGTTGAACTGTCAGGGGCGGGTTCTCCCAGTGGCAAACCGATAAATTTTTTAAATGAGAACCGGTCATTAATCAGGCTTTCCAGCTCAACATCAGACCTGATTTGAAACCAGATCCTGAGCAAAAGGCATTTGAACAGCATTAAAGGGGAATAGGCTTGCGGCCCTTTTTTATTTTTCCCAATGGGATAGCTTTTCATTAGTGTGGATTCAATCGGGTCCCACCCTATGCTTTGATCAAGATGTTTTAAGTATTTAAGCGTGTTGTTTTTTGCTTTTTTCTGGGATAGTTCCAAGTCTGAAAACGAAAGAGTCTGATTGTCGGATTTAAAACTCATGTGTCACCTCAATTGGATTGATGATGCCTATTGATTGCACGAATTTAAAAAATGTTCAATCATTTCAGGAAATTATTTTTATTCGGAATGGGCGCATAAAAAATATTTACATTTTTATGAGCAAGTTTTAAATTTATTGTATCTCAGGTATAAATAAACTGATAATATTAATCCGTTTATTTGGAATTTATGGAGTGAACTATTATGGTGTCAGATAACATCAGGGGTATCAGTGGTCAAATCGCCGGTGTGAACCTCTCCTCTTTTTTGCAGATGATTGAGATGGAGCAAAAAACATGTACAATACAAGTTTTTACAAAAAAGAATATGGGTCAGATTTTTTTTCTAAACGGCACCATAATAGATTCTAATACGGTGAGTTTAAAACATCTTGACGCCTTATATGATATTCTCTCATGGAATAACATTGTTATAGAGGTGGAAAAAAATGTATTGAAAAAACAGAATGTTATAAATTTGCCGCTGATGCATATATTAATAGAAAGCGCACAGCATTCCGATGAAACTAAAAGAACAAATGCCCCAGATGAGTCAAAAAACATACACTCTGCATCCGTAAAAAACATTACACACCAGGTACTGAAAAACAAAAATTTTTGTCTGGAAATCGGAATAAAACTCCTTATTGATTTTGATGACCGGGCTGTCTCTTTTCGAAGTACACTTGTTGGAATAGAGCACGGCAAATATCTGCTTTTAAAAGCACCCGGGCCATTTGCTAGAATTGATCATGATCTTTTTAAAATTGAGGATCTAATCATAAAGTCCCTGTATAAAGGGACCATTTATGCATTTCGCTCAAAATTAATGAGCATCATCTCTAAACCGTCAAAATTAATGTTTATTGAGTATCCCCGGCAAATAGAACATCATGAGCTTCGGTTACACAAACGATTTAAATGCAGTATTGTTACGCAGATAGAGGTAAACAAAAAAGAAAGGGGCGGGGTCATTGAAAATATCAGCATAGGGGGATGCCTTTGTGTTATTGAATCGTTTTCAACCGATAAAAATTTTACCCATGACCTGTTAAACGGCCTTATCCCTTTTAGATGTCATTTTCCCGGTTCAAAAGGAGAAGTCAGTTTCAGGGGGGAAATAAAAAACACACGAATGAAATCAGATGAAATTGTTGTTGGTATTAAATTCATCTACCTGGAAAGCACGGATGAAGTTCAGAACATTATTAATAATTACATCCAGTTAATCGAGTATTCAAGTGAAAATGTATAGAGATTCGAATCTGATAATCAAACTATTTTATAGTTTACCTTCCATTAAATCATTCTTTTTTTTAAAAATTATAGACACAGAATCATGAAAAAGTCTTCAAAGAACAGGTTGACCCCGCAACAGCAGGGACTCTTTTCCGGCAGCAGCCTTTTTGACAAAATTGCAAGGGCTGTCTGCCGTGCTGGAACGCTTCCGAGAAAAGAG
>JAGLNZ010000605.1 GCA_023139225.1 Desulfobacula sp.
GGCAGGATTTTAGACCTTGCCTGCGGCCATGGCCTTTTGGCGCATATCATGCTTATCCTTGATGACAGTTCAAGCACTGCCATGGCCGTGGATAAGCAAATCCCCTTAAATGCCAAAAAATTATCCAAGGCATTGATTGAATCCTGGCCAAGGCTGAAAAACAGAATTATTTACAAAGAAATGGATGTCCGGGAAATCACGGTATTTCCGGATGATATCGTGGTATCTGCTCATGCCTGCGGATCTTTAACCGACCTGATCATGGACAAGGCCATTGAAGTTCATGCCAGGGTGGCGGTTCTGCCCTGCTGTCATAATGTAAAAGTTTCTTCCACAGCCGGCCTGGAAGGCTGGATGGATAAACCCCTTGCAGTGGATACAGCAAGGGCTGTAAGGCTTAGATCAAAGGGATACCAGATTGTGACCCAGAAAATTCCTGAAACTATCACCCCTAAAAACAGGCTGCTCATGGGGGAATATTTAAAAAAGCAAATAACTGAATCAAAGGAGAGTAATAGTGCCGTCATCTTTGGAGCTTGAAGTTTTCTCAGACTATGTTTGACCCTGGTGTTATTTCATTACCGGGCGTATTGAAAAACTTGAAAAAGAATATGATATTCGTATTAAATGGCGGGCGTTTCCCCTTCATCCGGATACCCCGGAAAAGGGCCGTACCCTGGAAGAATTATTTAAAAAAAAGGGGGTATCGGTTAATGTGGATAAAATGATGAAGCAGTTGAAAGCCACAGCAGCAAAGTTTGGGCTTGCCCTGGGTGATAGAAAGATGACCTATAACAGCCGTCTTGCCCAGGAGGTCGGCCTGTGGGCCCAGACAAAAGGCCATGGCCATAAGTTTCACATCCAGGTATTTAAAGCCTATTTTGTCCAAGGCCTGAATATTGCTCAAAAAGAAGTTCTGTTAAACCTGATAGAGCAATCCGGCCTTGATCCCAGGGAAGGTAAGATGGTTATTGAAACGCGCGAATTTTCCAATGCCGTGGATTCGGACTGGGAGCTTTCAAAACAAAAGGGTGTCACAGCAGTTCCAAGCTTTTTTATGGGGATTGACAGGCTTGTGGGTGCGCAGCCCTATGAAAGTCTTGAACGGCTGATTGATAAATATATTGAAAAAGTTTTTTAACCGGCAATATGAGTGTCTTCTCTACTTAGATATTTTTTTTAAGTAAACCGGTTGATCAAATCCAGCATTTCTTTCATTAAATAGGGTTTTTGTAAAACAGCATCAAAATCGCTT
This sequence comes from Desulfobacula sp., assembly GCA_023139225.1. GTDB lineage: Bacteria > Desulfobacterota > Desulfobacteria > Desulfobacterales > Desulfobacteraceae > Desulfobacula. The sequence goes on from JAGLNZ010000605.1 coordinate 1,256, forward strand.
TGGTCAAGGAGCCATGGCGTTCCGGACATTCCGATAATCGGCGTTGATTTTTTAATTTTATTGCGCAGATAATCAAAAATATGGTGGCCTGAAATCCCAGGCATTTTTATATCCGTAAGAATTAAACTGTATTCATTATTTTCTATTTTCCGGATACCTTCTTCACCATTAGAAGCTGTGTCTACAGCGTAGCCATTTCTTGACAGGCTTTTTTTTAATAGCTCCAGAATAGAATTTTCATCATCTATTACAAGAATTGGATTTGCTGTTGAGTGAGTTTTCATTATTGATCCTGTGCTTTCTTACCCTGACTTGTGTTACAGGTCAATAAATTTAAAAGCCAAAAAATATCCGGTAATTTACCAGGTAAAAACTGGTATTAATCAAGGGATAGCAGATAGGTTCTCAGATTTATTTTTTTATTTTTCAACCCAAGCTTTTGTCTGATATTCTCCCGGTGTGAGGATGTCGCCCGTATTGATTTGTTGAGGATTTGTGTTATTTCTTTATTCGTTTTCCCATCTTTAACAAGACCGGCCACCTGAATTTCCGTAGGAGTAAGGCCCATCATTGGATCTGATAGTTTTTTTGAAAAAGGGGTGGTCATTTCCTTAATACTGGATTCCAGGATATCCAGTATGTCTTTTTGCTCGTTCTTTGTCAGACTGTTTTTCAGTTGATTCAGCAGGGGCTGTATAAGCGATTTGAAATTGGCATAAATATTTGCACCGATTTGATTTTTATCCTCTTCCCTTTTTTTCAACAATACCTTTAAGGCTGTATTTACATCTTCAAGAGAAGAAGTCCTTTTTTTTATCCTTTCTTCAAGCGTTTCATTTAATCCATTCAGCTTTTTTTCGATTTCTTTGGCTGCTGTCACATCACGGGCAGATCCAACTGTACCGATCATTTTCCCTGTTTCATCAATAAACGGTGCTTTATGCACGTCAAGAAAAAGGTATTTACCCTTAATATTTCCAAATTCATCAAACTGCTGCGGCATTCCTTTCCTCATTCTCCCGCAGCACCTCCTCTGCCTGTTTACGATTGAGTTCGATCTGCTCTAACACCTGAACTCGATTTGCCAATTCTTTATAAGTGGGTTTTTGAGCCATTGTAAGACCTCCACGTCTTAAGACTAAAAATTTTCATTACAGCATGTTTGCGTTTCACAGTTCAGGGCGATAATAGAAATTTTTCATCACATATGAGATTTTTAGTATTGTTCAATATATAATATACTGTGATACTAAGTAAATTGATTTTCAGGCAGATCTCACAATTTTGCAATATCTAAATAATAAACCCGGAATTTTTTCATAGGATTGCCCTGAATAAACCCCTTGATTTAATCTCTTTTTTTAGTGTATCTTCTAAAGAAACATGGATTTTTTTCTCATTGATCAAAACAGAAGTCAAATAAATAAAGGGATGATTTGATGCTTGCCAACAGATCAATAACCGGACGATATATCGGGCTTTTCCTGGTGGGTTGTTTTCTGTTTTGTTATCCTGTGTTGATTATATTCAATCTGCCGCATCGTTTGTTTGGAATTCCTTTGTTTTTTTTCTATTTATTCGCAGTTTGGTTTGTATTGATTGTGCTTATTATTTTTTGTACGAAAATTCCGGATACGTCCCACCCGCCAGGAGTAAATACTGTCGGGAATAACAAGAAGGAATCAGGCTGAGTTCAAGATTACCTGCCTGATTACTTTAAAAAATTTATATTAGTTCGGGTCGACTATGTTAGAACAAAAAATCATCATTTTTGTTTCTTTCGGATATATGGGACTCTTGTTTGCCATTGCCTTTTGGGGGGACAAACGGGCCCAAGCCGGTAAGAGCATTATCAGCAACCCCTATATTTATGCTTTGTCTCTGGCCGTCTATTGCACAGCCTGGACCTTTTACGGAAGCGTGGGAGCAGCCAGCAGATCAGGGATCACAGGATTTTTAAACATCTATTTGGGCCCCACTCTCATGATGATTCTGGGGTGGCCGGTACTCAGAAAAATTATCCGTATCAGCAAAGTCAACCGGATTACCTCCATTGCCGATTTCATTGCCTCCCGGTACGGGAAAAGCGCGACCATTGCCGGTGTTGTTACGATTATCGCTGTCCTTGGCATTGTGCCATACATGTCTGTTCAGATTAAAGCCATATCAACATCTTTTCAACTGATCAGTCAATATCCGGATGTATACATGGCCAAAACAACCGTTGTCAGCCTGCCGGCCACCAAAGACACGGCATTTTTTGTGGCCATGCTGCTGGCATTATTTGCTGTAATTTTCGGAACCCGTCATCTGGAAACTACTGAACGCCATGAAGGTCTGGTGGCAGCCATTGCCTTTGAATCCGGTGTAAAACTGATTGCCATCATCTCTGTGGGATTGTTTATCACCTATGGACTTTATTCGGGATTCGGGGATTTGTTTGCCCGGGCAAGCCTTGTTCCCCAGATAAAACAGCTTTTTGTTATGGAAGTGAATGCATCCACATTCACAGGATGGTATAATGCCCTGTTCCTGGCGATGGTGGCCATATTTCTGCTTCCCCGCCAGTTCCAGATGATTGTGGTTGAGAATGTAGATGAAAATCATTTAAAAAAGGCTGTCTGGCTTTTCCCCTTATATCTTCTGGCCATTAACATTTTTGTCATCCCCATTGCCTTTGGCGGCATGCTGCATTTTTTTGAACAATGCCTTTCAGATCCCGGCTGCAGAGAGATTTTACCTGAAACATTCGACGGTATTCTGAAGTTTGAAAAAGGACAGATAGATGCTGACTATTTTGCCCTGACGCTTTTAATGGCAGAAAAGCAACAGGGACTTGCACTATTTGCCTTTATCGGTGGGATGTCTGCCGCCACAGGAATGGTGATTGTCGAAACCATTGCTTTATCAACCATGGTATGCAATGACCTGGTCATGCCCGTACTGCTTCGTCTTTCCTTTTTAAGATTAGAGCAAAAGAGTGATTTAACCAGGCTGTTATTGATTATCCGGAGAGTAAGCATATTGCTCATCGTGCTTTTAGGGTATCTTTATTTTCATTATGTGGTTGGATATTATTCCCTGGTTTCCATAGGTATGATTTCCTTTGCAGCAGTTGCCCAGTTCTGTCCGGCCGTGATCGGGGGAATATTCTGGAAAGGCGCGACAAGGAGTGGTGCGCTTTGGGGATTGGTGGCAGGATTTTTTACCTGGGCATATACCCTGGTGCTGCCTTCACTTGCCCAGGCAGGCTTCCTGTCCCGGGATCTGCTGGTCAGGGGGCCTTTGGGTATTGAGCTTTTAAGCCCCCTGCACCTGTTTGGACTGGATATTCATCTTTTAGGGTTTGACCAGTATACCCATGCAGTTTTTTGGAGTATCTTTGTAAACCTTGCATTATTTATCGGTGTTTCCCTTTTTTCAAAGCAAAACGAGACAGAGCAGAAACAGGCAACACTTTTTGTGGATGTGTTCACGCATTCCGTTGAATCGGAAAAATCGTCTTTCTGGCGCGCCACGGCAGCGGTTGTGGATTTAAGAACGCTTCTTGAAAGATTTTTAGGAAAAAGTCGAACCGATGATGCCCTTGAGTATTATGCACGGGAGCATCATCTTAATTGGGAGAAGGATCTTATTGCAGATGCAGGCCTGGTTAGTTACGCTGAAAAAATGCTTGCAGGTGCTATAGGGTCTGCATCGGCCCTTGTGATGGTAAGGTCTGTTGTAGAAGAAGAGCCTTTAGGCATGGATGAGATTATGCACATCCTGGACGAGAGCCAGCAGATGATTATCTACAGCAGGGAACTTGAAAAGGCAACCAAAGATCTTGAGGCCGCCAACGAACGATTACAAGAGCTTGACCGGCTGAAAAACGAATTTATTTCAACGGTAACCCATGAACTTCGAACCCCCTTAACTTCGGTCAGGGCATTAGCTGAAATTGTTCAAAAAAATCCTGACCTTGATGCCAAAAAACACCATCAATTCGTTGGTATCATCATCAAGGAGAGCGAAAGGCTGTCCAGATTAATTAATGATGTCCTTGATTTTCAAAAGATTGAATCCGGTCAGATTCAGTGGCAGATGACCCGGCTTGATTTTAGGGAAGTTATTGAAGATTCTATTTTTTCAACCGGCCAGTTGATTAAAGAAAAAAATATTGATTTAATACTTGATATATCAAATCAGAATTATTTTGTATCAGGAGATAAAGATCGCCTGATACAGGTAATGGTGAATTTGATTTCCAATGCCGTAAAATTTTGTGATTCCGAGTATGGCAAAATTCAGGTCGGGATGCATATAGAGACTATAAAAACAGATAATAATGTAAATCATTATTTAAAAGTATTGGTTAAAGATAATGGTATTGGCATTGGCAAAGATGACCAGGAGATTGTTTTTCAAGAATTTCGTCAGGTCATTTCCGGAACAAAGGGAAGACCCGCCGGAACAGGCATTGGATTGACAATTACCAAGCATATTATTGATTCCCACGGCGGCAGAATATGGGTGGACAGTGATTTGGACAAAGGCGCAACTTTCTTTTTCACACTGCCTTTGTTATAATAGCCCTTATTCTGACTGTAAGAAAAAGGAGGCAAAATGAAGAAGAAAATATTGATCGTTGACGACGAACCCAATATTATCGTGCCTTTAGAGTTTTTGATGAAGCAGAATAACTATGATGTCCGGACTGCTCAAACCGGAGAAAAGGCTATGGATCTGATATCGAGCTGGAAGCCTGATCTGATTTTGCTGGATATTATGCTGCCGGGTATGGATGGATATGAGGTGTGCCAGAAAATCAGGCAGGAAAAAAAATTCAATCAAACCAGAATCGTTTTTTTATCTGCCATGGCCCGCTCCATTGATATTGCAAAAGGCATGGGGCTTGCGGCTGATGACTATATCACCAAACCCTTTGCCACAGACTATGTTGTCAGCAAAATTAAAGAATTGCTGGCAGAAAATGAATAATTATTTTTTTTAAGAAATCTGCTGGTCTGTAGCACCGATAAAATCAAAGCTCAACTTTGCCTGTAGAGATTTTATTTTTTTTAATATTTCTTTAAGCATTCTTTTTTCAATGGATGAGAGCTGTTTGGGATTAATAAAATTATGTGCCTTAATATTTTCACCGAGTATGGCCTGGATTTGCCCCATGAACCGTATCTGCATGATAAAGCTATAGGCCTGCTCCAATTCGTTATATTCCTGGCGGGATAACACTTTTTTTACATAGAGTTGATACAGCCTGTCCTGGGTAGAGGTTTCTTTGATTTCGTGTTTTAAAGAATAAATTCTTGCAAAGTCCACAATGGGTGTATTGGCCATTTTGATATCAATGCAACGTTTGTGCGGGCCTTTTGAATTTACCCGAAAATTGCCGAACAGCCCAATGGGCGGTTTAAAATAGACGGCATTTTCCGCCATATTTCTAAAGAAACCGGTCCAGTTAGATAAGCTGTTAGATAAATGGGCACTGAGGTCATCGGTGAGCTGCCGGTCACCATACGCAAAACGAAAATCAAAAAAAATGGAGGTGTGAAGCAGGTCTTCAGGGGATGCTGCATGTATCCATGAAGAAAAATATTCTTTCCATATTGAAAGGGGCTGGCACCATTTGGGGTTTTTCGCCATAATGCCTCCCTGGCAAAAATCAAATCCTGACTGATCAAGCCAGGCGCAGACTTTTTCTCCAACCTGCAGAAAGTAGGCCTGGAGATTTTCATTTGTCTGCCCTGCACCCGGATTTTTGAAAATGATGGCATTGTCCTGATCTGTTTTAAGGGTCTGCTCTTTTCTTCCTTCGCTGCCCAGTGTGACAAATGCAAAAGGCACCGGGGGGGTGCCGAGTTCGGCTGTTGCAAATGTCAGTAATTTGTTTAAAATTGCATCTGAAAGTGCAGTGATCAGCCATGTTACAGTTCTGATTTTTGTTCCGCCGGTAAGCATGCTGTGGATCAGTCTTGGCAGCTGGCTGTGTTTGCCGATGATTTCTTCAACCCTTGATGCCTGGTTTATTTCCCGAATAAGTGAGGTATATGAAAGCTCCGTCAATAATCGCTTATCCAGTTCCAGTGCCTGATCGGACTGATTAAAAAGTTCGATATCCTTTATTTGACTCCGGCTTTCGGGCAGAATTGAAACCGGTTCAAAGGATGCTGAAGGTAAAGAGTCGTCACTGGGAATAAAAAATCTTAAATAGGGCATATCATCAAACTCATCGTGTCTGGAATATGTCCAGAGGGCACTTTGGTGCTGGTTAAGTATATCCTTTAAGCAGATATTCGGGACCTGGTTTTGGGTATCAATATTCCACGATTCCCATTGTTTAATTAATTTCGGGTTTACGGGCTTTCCCTTCCAGCAAATATCAATCAATGCGACTTTATTTTTTTTACAAAGAAAAGAATAAAATTCAGTTTGTCCGGTTTCAATTTTCAGCTGGTTCAATACAAAAAGAACAGCACTGATAAGTGAGTAAGGATCTGCTTTGATTAAAATCTGTTCAACATCAGCACTCCTTTTTATGTGGCAGATGATGCCAAGCTTGTCCCGGGACCGTCTGGATACGGTTTGCATCAGATCCATGATGAATAAATGTTTCAGGGACTTTTTAACATTGATCAGGTTTGTGTATTCATCTGATACATTATTGAGGATATCACTGAGGATAATGGATTCTTCATGGATGATGTCTATAAACTGGCGTTGCCGGTTTTCATCCATATGGGGAAATTCTTTCATCGCTTCAATGGCTGCCCTGATACTGGCCATGGGAGATCGGGCATTTTTTGATAATGTTTTTAAAAGGGACTCCACCCTTTTTTCCGCCCGGCTTTGCTGGGTGATATCATTAAGGATCAGCACAAACCCGGAAAAAAGGCCGGTTTGACTTAAGACCGGCACAACCTGGGCTTGTAATATCAGGTTGTGCTTTTCCAAAATAAAGGTTGAGACCATGTTGGCGGCATGCTGCTTTAATTGTTCATTGATTTCGTCAAGGGCATGTTCAATAAGGTTTTTGTCAATGAATGAAGTAATGGGTTTGCCTGTAACAGGCCGGGATGGTTTGCTTTTCCCGGATAGCAGATAAGTTTCAGACTGGCTGTCATATAAAAGGATGGAACCGCCGGCATCGCAAATAATAATGGCTTCCGGCAGTTTTGAAATAAACGAGGCCAGAACCTGTTTCTCTTCGATAATGTCATTCTTTGGGTGCATGATTTTAAATACTATCCCTTGGAAATTGCTTATTAAAGATAGTTCTGTTTCTATTGTATTAAAATTAGAGTATATGTCAAGTCTTTGAAAAGATTGAAAAAAAATGAAAAATCAAAAACTGAGCCTGAAAAATAATTTAAACAAAAGGGCATTTTTTTTCCATTAAAAGTGCAACAATGAAATGCTATTATTCTTCCAGTCACTTGAAGTTGCCTTGGATTGCCAGGCTTTTTGTTAGAAACCCTGCTTGACGTCAACAGGATATTCGAATACAAATTAAACCGGTATGATAACTTAAATCCGGAGAAAAAGATGAATGATAAAAAAAAGAGGATTTCTCCTTCCTGTGCATCCTGTGCAGTGGAGATTTCCCAAAGAATCTGTTTTTCAGATAAAGGCAAAGGCCATAAGGGGTGTCCCACATTGACACGAAAAGATGTTTTAGCAGAGGCCAATAAAGAGTATGAAGCTAAAGAAATCAATAACTTTGCTTATAAGGCGTCTTTGCAGGAAGCAGAATGCTATGCCAACCGGGATCAGCAGCCCTATATTATGCAGCCGACCAAAACACGGATCGTTGAAACCTGTGAATTTGCAGAGAAAATGGGGTATAAACGCATCGGCCTCGCCTTTTGCCTTGGATTGACAATGGAAGCAAAAATTGTTGAAGAAATTCTTACAGGATATGGGTTTGAAGTGGTCTCCATGTGCTGTAAAGCCGGCAACAGCTCAAAAGATATCGTTGGTATTTCAGATGATGAAAAGATATACAAAGGCACGGATGAGGCGATGTGCAACCCCATATTCCAGGCAAAGGCCCTGACCCATGAACAGGTTGATTTTAATATCCTGCTGGGATTGTGTGTGGGACATGATTCCTTGTTTTTAAAATTTACGGATATTCC
>JAGLNZ010000606.1 GCA_023139225.1 Desulfobacula sp.
CGTAAGAGGCTTTATCAAGCAACACTCCCATACCATCTGCATGACCCATGCCTCTCATTTTTATGCCCAGGGAACAAACCTGTATTTTATTTTTATCACAAAGATGCAGAATATTGATGAATTCAGATTGTTCCAGCGCGGCATCATAGAAAAGATTGAAGAAAACTTTGGGTCATTAAGCCACCATCACGGGGTGGGAAAAATGATGGTACCCTGGATGGAAAAGCATCTGGGCGAAAAACAGATGGATGTATTGCGGGCCATAAAAAAACATTTCGACCCCCATAACATCATGAACCCCGGAGGCCTTGGGTTATAAGCCCAGAGCATGTTGCTTAAGAATCTTTATTTTCAATTTGATTTTACGAAAAAACACTGTTATATTTGTCTCCAATCCGAATAAAATTAAATAAAAGCCAATTTCGCTGTTAAATTAAATCTTTCAAAAAATAATACTGTGATAGATTTTAAGCGTTAAGCTGATCAGGTTCTTTTTAAAAATAATGGAGAGATTATGAATTTTCGCGATATGACGATTGGAAAGAGAATCATGGCTGGTTTTCTGGTTCTTGTTTTCTTGTTGACACTTGCTGTCTTTTTAAGCGTCACAGGTGTTGGTAGAATTGTGAATAATGCCTCTGAGGTCATCAGCGGCAACAAACTGGATGGTGAGCTGGCCCAAAAAGAGGTGGATCATTTAAACTGGATCAATAAAGTAAACGCTTTTCTCACAGATGAAAATGTGACAAACCTTGATGTTCAGACAGATGCTAAAAAATGTGAGTTTGGGAAATGGCTTGAAAGCGAAGACAGAAAACAGGCAGAAAAATTGGTACAAAGCCTGGCCCCCCTGCTGAAAAAAATAGATGAGCCCCATAAAAAAATCCATGAATCCGCCATCGCCATTCAAAAATTATATAAAAAAATAAATGATAAACTGCCCGGATTTTTAGCGTCAAAAGAACTGGAACATATGAAGTGGACAGGGGCCATTGATAGGCTTTTTTTAGAAAATTTAAAACAATTGAATATTGAGGCGGACCCGGCAAAATGCGAATTTGGGAAATGGCTTTACAGCAAGGAAGCTATGGAATTATCAAATTTGGATAATGAGCTGGGGCTATTGATTAAAAAAATAAAAGTGCCCCATGAAAAACTCCATGAAAGTGCCATTGTTATTCAAAAATTATATCGCCGGCAACACCCCGGATTAATTGAAACGCTTTTACACCGTCTTGATGATCACAGACGATGGGGACTGATTTTAGCTGAAGGAATTCTGGTAGGGCGTGATGATTTGGGGATTCAGCTTGATGAGACACAATGCGCATTTGGAAAATGGCTGTTATCAGACGAGGTAAAAAATTACGCAATAACATTTCCGGCCTTTAAGGCTGCCATGGATGAAATAGCGGAACCCCACACGATGCTCCATGAGACTGCTGTCGAGGTGCAGGAATTTCTTGAAGCCGGCGCTAAAGCCTTTGCAGAAGAAATATATAGTGATCAGGCTATTCCGGCCATGGAAGCAGTTGCCAATGGTTTGGAAAAAATCATTCTTGCAGAAAAAAACCTGGTTAAGGGTCATGTTGAAGCAAAGGCACATTACAAAACAGTTACCCTGCCCGCCATGGAACGCACCCGTGTCCTGATGGATAAAATTAAAAAAAGGGTGGACGTTCTTTTAGATGATGCCAACAGGGCCAATGAAGTGTTTGCCCATGAAACACTGCCGGCTTTAGCCCGATTTCAAAAATTATTAAAGCAGATCCGTTCACAAGCCCGCAATCATATCATGACGGACACCGACATGTTGAAATCTGCCCGGAATATAAAAACAAATATCATCGTAATTGGTTTGATCAGTATTGTTTTGGGGATTATCATGGGAGGAATAATTACGCGAAAAATTATCAATCTCCTTTTTGACCTGTCCTCCAAGGTCGGACAAAGTTCGGTAGAGGTCAGTGATGCGGCAATGCATGTGTCAGATGCCAGTCAGTCCCTGGCAGAAGGTGCATCCCAGCAGGCGGCCTCCCTTGAACAGACCTCGGCTTCCCTTGAACAGATTTCTTCCATGAATCAGACCAATGCAGACAGAGCAGACCAGTCTGAAATACTCATGCAGGGAAACCATGAGATTATGGATGATGCAAACTATATTATGAAGGAATTGAACAGCTCAATGGAAGAGATATCCAGTGTAAGCAATGAGATATCAAAAATTATTCAGTCCATTGATGAAATCGCTTTTCAGACAAATCT
>JAGLNZ010000607.1 GCA_023139225.1 Desulfobacula sp.
ATAATATTCGTCTTTAAAGTACTTAGGTATTTTTTGTGAGGATAAAAAATTTAATATGGATATTGCATCTTTTATAGGTATTATTTCCGGTCTTTCGTTAATCATCAGTGCCATTTATCTGGGTGGAGATCTTCACAATTTTATTAACGGACAGGGCCTGATGATCGTATTTGGCGGAACCATTGCCACAACTCTGATTACATTTCAATTCAGGGATGTGGTCGCTGCCTTTAAGGCTGCATATTTTGTTTTTTCCAAAGATAAGGATGATCCCAATGATGCCGTGGCAACCATGATCAAGCTCAGTCATATCAGCAGACGTCAGGGACTTATCCAATTGAGCAAAATTAAAACAGACTCTCTTTTCTTAAAAAAAGCATGCGGCCTTCTTGCAGACGGTTCCACCGAAGAGGTTATCCGGGCAGCATTGACAACTGAAATTCAGTCACTTCAAATGAGGCATTTCATTGTCCAGGACGTGTTCAGGAAAATGGGAATATATGCTCCTGCCTTTGGAATGCTGGGGACCTTGATCGGTCTTGTACAAATGTTAAGCCGGCTTCAGGATCCGTCCAATATCGGCCCTGCAATGGCTGTGGCTTTGCTGACCACATTTTACGGCTCTTTATTGTCAACTTTGTTTTTTCTTCCCATTGCAGGAAAGCTTCGATCAAGAACCGTTATTGAAATCATCAATCTTGAAATCAAACGGGAAGGTGCCATTTCAATTATCAATAACAACAATCCGGTTATTATATATGAAAAACTTTCCAGTTTTATCTCCTCAAGATTACGCAAGCCCTTGGTTAAAATGAATCTAAAACAATAAAGATGAATTTAAAACTAAAAAAATGAGAGACAACACTTATAACAGCACATTTATAACATATGATGATGATGCAACATGGCTTATTACCTATGCAGACCTCATGACCATTATGCTTGTCTTTTTTGTTTTGCTGTACACCCTTGCTTTTTTTGAAAAAGAGCAATACAGACGTGCCGTAGAAACCATTAAGGTTCAGATAGAAGACGATGAAAACCTTATCGGTTTAATGGAATTGATGGAAATACCGGAAACCGTCGATACACAGATCACCATTGAGGATATTACAGGCCTTCATTCAAGGGAAAAATCATTATTCGAAAACATCACTAAATTTGCACGATCAAATAAGCAGAAAGAAAACATATCAACCAGAATTCTGGATGGTAAAATTATTGTAAGCATAAAAGGAAAAGCATTGTTCAATTCAGGTTCAGCCTCTCTGAACAGCACTGCTATATCCATATTTGATGAAATTATCCTGATTCTATACGATTATCCGGAATATAACATTAATATAAAAGGACATACGGATAATACGCCTATTTCCACTGCTATTTTCCCTTCCAACTGGGAATTGTCGGCTGTTCGGGCCACTACTGTTTTAAAGTACCTTGTTTCAAAAGGGGTTAAACCCCGGCGGCTTACTGCTACGGGGTATGGTGAAGTCATGCCTCTTTTGCCAAATACTTCTGAAGAAAACAGAGCACAAAACAGGAGGGTAGAATTTGTTCTGGAAAAGAATGGAACCCGTAACTGACACCATAATTTCTGACTCAAATGACCAGAGGAAGTCGTATCGGTATCATTTTAAAAATGGGCAAGGATTTAGTATCGAATTCAAAAAAAAAAAGGTGTGTGTTCTCAATATTAGTGCAGGGGGTATAGCATTTAACAATAAAGGTTTTCACCAATTTGATTTTGATTATATTAAATTCACGCTTGATATCCCAAACTTTAAAGGGGACTCTACTTTTTTTGCAGGATTAAGAATATTAAAGATAGATAAAAATAATATCTGCCACTCGCTTTTTGAACAATGCCCCTTGGAACAGCATGAGCTGATCCATAAATATGTTCTTGAGATGCAAAAGCATGATCTTGCACATTGACATGGATGCATTTTTTGCGTCTATTGAACAAAGAGATAACCCGGGTCTAAAAAACAGGCCGGTCATTGTTTCAGGAAATTCAAAAAGAAGTGTGGTGTCAACGGCGAGCTATGAGGCAAGAGCATTCGGTATCCGTTCTGCCATGCCGGTATTCCAGGCGAAACAAAAGTGCGACCACCTGGTCATTGTTCCGGGAAATATGAAAAAGTACCAGGCCAACTCCAAAAAAATCATGGAAATCATTTCTCATTTTTCTCCTGTGATGGAACAGGTTTCCATTGATGAGGCATATATTGATATTAAAGGCTGTGAAAGGCTGTTCGGGTCTTCGGAAGATATTGCCCGTGCAATAAAAAAAAAGATATATGCAAGACTGTCTTTAAGCAGTTCGGTAGGTATTGCACCCATTAAATTTCTGGCTAAAATCGCATCAGATATAAACAAACCAGATGGAGTAACCATTATTACAAAATCCCGGGTGAAAAATTTTATTTTTACCCTGCCTATCCAAAAAGTGCCGGGGATTGGAAAAAGTGCAATGAAAACAATGGAAATATTGCAGATCAAAACCCTGGGGGATATAAATAACTATAGCCTCCCTATATTAACCCGGAAATTTGGTAAAATGGGCCAAAGGCTGTTAGAGCTTTCAAATGGTATTGATCCGTCAAAGGTTGAAACCAATTATAAAAGAAAATCCATTTCCAGTGAAACAACACTGTCAAAAGATATATTTGATTTTGAAAATATTAAGCAGGTGATACTGGACAGATCTCAAAATGTCGGCAGGGATTTGAGGAAAAAAAAATTGGTTTGCGAAAATGTGTTTATAAAGCTTAAATTTTCCGATTTTTCACAGATCACCCGGAGCAAAAAAACTGACACGCCCATTTGCTCATCATCTGCTATCTTTAATGAAGCACTTGCCCTGTATAAAAAAATCAGGTTAAAAAAGAAAATCAGGCTTGTAGGCGTCGGTGTCACAGCGCTCAAAGATAAAAATACCCCTGTCCAGATGCAGTTGATACCAGACCGGAACATGTGCAAAAAGCAATGGGAATCAGTGGATTTAGCTGTGGATTCCATATCGGAAAAATTTGGCAGCAATATCATTAAAAAAGCATCTTTAAACAATTTATACAATAAGAGGAATCCTGATGCTGAATAAAACTCAAGTAAAGGTTATAATTAGCGGCAGAGTCCAGGGTGTTTTTTACCGGGCCCGAACCAAAAACACAGCAGATCGGCTGGGCATCAAAGGATATGTCAAGAACCTGCCCAACGGATCTGTGGAAGCTGTCTTTCAAGGAGAACAACCTATTGTCACCCAGATGATTGAATGGTGCCATAAAGGGCCGGCAGCATCAAAGGTTGAGCATGTCCAGGCTAAAGAGACTAAGATATTATCGAATTTCGAAACATTTGAAATCAGATATTAATTTGATAACCCAAAAAGGAAAAACATGCCAATTCCCGGAAATCTTTTAACCACAGCCATGGCGGTTATGCCCCATACGGATGTTCATCAGGCGCTGGACACTGCATTAAGCCTTGATGTTCCATTCTGGCCGCAGTTACCCAATTATAGTTATTATGAGGA
>JAGLNZ010000608.1 GCA_023139225.1 Desulfobacula sp.
GAATTTGAAGAAACCATGGCCCATTTTGAAGAACCCGACTACTTTGATGTCAGCAAAACCTATTCTGCGGTCTACCATCGTTTTTTAGATCTGGATCTGTCTGACCGCCCGGCCATCCGTGGACAGCTTGAGGGCCCTGTCAGTTTCGGGTTTAATGTCCTTGACCAGGATGACCGGCCCATCCTGTTCGATGATACGGTACGACCCTTTATGTTCGAATTTATGGCAAAAAGAATCAATGTTCAGTTAAGTCGCTTAAAGAATAAAAACGCCAATGCCTTTATGTTTATTGATGAGCCCGGCCTTCAATTTATCTTTTCGGCCATGTCCGGTTATGGTGAACAAAAAGCTAAAGTCGATCTGGATGAATTTTTTTCCATGATTGACTCTCCCCGTGGTATCCATCTTTGCGGTAATCCTGACTGGGATTTTCTGCTTGGCCTTGATATGGACATTTTATCATTGGATGTGTATTCAAATGCCGAGATCTTTGCCTCTTGTGCACCTTCAATCAAAAAATTTCTAAACAAAGGAGGAATCCTTGTCTGGGGCATTATTCCAACAGGTTTTGAAACTTTTGAAAAAGAAAATCTTGATTTTCTTGCCTTTAAACTCAACAACATATGGAAGGCTTTGGCTAAAAAAGGAATTGATATTGATCAGATCGTAAGAAACAGTATGCTGTCACCTGCCACTTGCTGTCTGATTAATGCGGACAAAGAAAAAACAGTCGAAAAAGCATTTCAAATGACCCGTAATATTTCCAGGGTTTTAAGAAAACAATACAAGCTGTGAGATATGAGAGAAGACCGCCGGCTTATTTTAAGCAGTCAAAACTCATATCTCATTACTTTCAGATAAATTCTTATATCTTAAATTTTATTTCTTTTTCTTTAAACCAGCCTTTAAAACAGCACCATGAATGTCTGCTGCCAGATGAACCGGACTTTTCCCCCAGAGCGGGTCCCAGTTTGCAGGATCTGCCGAACAAAAAAACTGAACCTCAAGACCAAATCGAGTCAATGCTCTTTCAATGGGCATATTTTTTATTTTTTGGGCTGCATTCCATGTAGCACCGCAGGGTGCGCCCTTTAACACCTTGATTTCAGTAATAATGTCTTTTTGGGTAACTATTTCGATTTCCGGTGTACCAAAAACCTTGCCATAATCCCCAAGACAACTCTGCTTTGCAAGAGCACAGCATATTGGAGGACATATGGCTTTTCCGGTGATTATCTTTTTTCCCGACGCAACTACCGGGATATCAAGTTTTTTACACAAATCACTTAAATCATCTGAAAGGTCCCTGTGTTTTAAATAATCAAGAACAATATCTGCTTTAATCTTTTCAGGCAGATATTGGGATGTATCATCAAGCACGGGAGCCAGTGGTTCATCAATATCAAATGTTTCAATAACAAATTGCTTTTCACCGAATTTGTTAATACCGTCTATTTTACTCTTTCCAGACCCATTCTGCTGGAAAACCATAATTTTCTGCATATTTTAAAACCCCAAATCTTCATTCACAAGAATAATTTTAATTCTGTTTTTTATAAAACTTTTTTCTACAATTGTCCAATAATTGCAAATCCTGTCAGGACTGCTGCAATCATGACAAAACCCGGTTTTACGACAGGGTGTTTTCTTGTCAAGATTCATTGCATTTACAGGAGCAGCATAATTTTTTATCCTGATCATGGCATCTTCCAGGTCTTCTGTAATTTTATTTCTGCCAATCACCAACAATACGTTTTTGGGACCCCACATGATAGCGGCGACCCTGTTTCCTATCATATCAAGATTAACCAGTTGGCCTGCCTGGGTGACTGCATTGGTACCGGTAATAAACAAATCCACCATTAAAGACTGCCTTCTCAGGTCCATCATTTCTTCTTTTGAAAGGGTTTGATCATATGTATTGAGAACTTCAATGTCCGGGTTATCTTTGAGTTCATGGAAAAGTCCCGTGGCAACAAAAGACATTGACCCCCCCCAGGAAACACTTTTAATGTCAAGTTTGGGGATGATGTCATTCAAGGCAATTTTATTTGCAGCTTTTGCATCCCGGGCTATAAAGACTTCAAAATTATTATTCTCAAGGTTCTCTTTTACAGATTCCAACTTGAGGTTCCAGTAATTATCAATAGGGTTTTTCATATTTATATCCTTTCCTTATTCATCATAAGTCTATATTTTACAAAGACACTATAAACGAAAACTTTATTTCCATGCAATAAAAATTTTTCATTAACATTACGCGAAATATTGGAGTAATTACAAATTTCATCAAAA
>JAGLNZ010000609.1 GCA_023139225.1 Desulfobacula sp.
AAGACACCCGGCAGCGGGAGCTGTTCCATGATAATTTCCAAAGATTCCTTATATTTACCCTCCTTGACCATCTGGACATACCCCTGCACATTCAATCCGGCAGGGCATGTCAAACGACACGGGGCCTTGTCTTTTTTCTGGATGGCAAAGCCCGACGGCATTGCCTGGGGATACAGCTTGAATGCGGCTTTTCTGTCCCGAAGCTCCTCGTCAAACTGGCTGGGAAGCTCTACCGGGCACACTTCTGCGCACTCTGCGCAGGCAGTACATTTATCAAGGTCAATAAACCTGGGATTTTCTCTTAATTTTACAATAAAATCCCCTTCTTCCCCCGTGACTTCTTCAATTTCGGTCATGGTCAAAAGCTTAATATTAAGATGACGCCCCGCTTCAACAAGTTTCGGTGAAATGATACACATTGAGCAGTCATTGGTGGGAAAGGTCTTGTCCAGCTGCGCCATTGTTCCGCCAATGGCTGTATTCTTATCCACAAGGTATACAAAATATCCTGAATCCGCCAGATCCAGTGATGCCTGGATACCTGCAATGCCGGCACCAACGACCATTACCGAACCCTTCCCTTTTCTGAAACCTTTTTCGGCCATTTGGATCCCTCCTTCTTTATAGTCCCAAGTGAGCCAGATCCGGCCCAAGATAGGTTCGTTCAGTGTCAGCAAGCATACCCATGGCAAGGGCAATGATCGTCCACAAATGGACAACATGGTAATTGCCGCCATAATGTTCACCAATGTCTTCAATCTGTCCATGACAATTATGACAAGGGGCAATCACATAATTTGCACCGGTTGCCATAATTTGATTGAATTTTATTTTTCCATAAGCCCTTCTCTGGTCGGGATACCCGGCCTGCAAGGCACCGCCGCCGCCGCCGCAGCAATAATTGTTATCCCGGTTGGGGACGGTATCAATAAAATTCTCCTCCCCCACAACCGTTTTGATGACAAATCTTAAATCATCTACAATTTTATTGGACCCGCTTTTTCTTCCGATGTTGCAGGGATCCTGTATGGTAAATTTTACCTTGATATCTTTATTCCAATCAGAGTTGACTTTAAGTTTACCCTCTTTTATCCATTGGGCATAAAGTTCGATAATCGTTATCAGTTCAAACTTATGAGGTATCTTGAATTTTCGCAATCCTTCCAGAATTGCAAAGTAGGAGTGCCCTCACTCGGTGTTAACCACAACAGGACTTTTTAAATTATTGTCCACATGGTGAACAAATTCCTCAATAATATATTTCCAACCCTCATTATCGGCCATGAACATGCAATAATTTTCTCCGGCCCACATCACGGACGGATACGTCCAGTCCGCACCCACCGTGTGAAGAATTTTCCATAAAGGCCCCATTTCCTCGGGTTCTGTCACAGGTTCCCTGGAATTCTGGTTCAGGACCATTGCGGCACCAACCCTGTCCACGGAGACCTGCAACTCCTCAAACCCCGGATGATCTTCCCGGATTTCCTCGGCTACATCCAGTACGGTAAATTCAAAATCATCCTTTGCAGCTCCCATGGCACTGCCGGTTCTGATATGCTGATCACATGATCCAAGGATTCCTTTGGGCCTTTTTTCCCTGGGAATACTTGCTCTAATATTAAAAATCAATGCCGGCACATTTATATTCATGGGGCAGGCGGCCATACAGCGTCCGCACATACTGCATACCCATTTCCAGTCTAATTTTCGCAGTTCATCATCCATCCCCA
>JAGLNZ010000061.1 GCA_023139225.1 Desulfobacula sp.
AAGCTGATAGATCAGGGAAAAAGTCTGATTATTACAGGTGATTTTAATACGGCCCACAATGAAATCGATCTGAAAAATCCAAAACCCAATTCCAAACGGTCTGGGTTTTTACCAATTGAAAGGCAGGTTCTGGACCGGATGGTTGATCAGGGCTATGTGGACACTTTCAGGTATTTTTATCCTGAAAAAGTCAAGTATTCATGGTGGTCTTACAGGTTTAATGCAAGAAAAAACAATGCAGGCTGGCGGATTGATTATTTTTTTGTGACAAAAGATCTTATGGATAAAGGTGTGGTCAAAAAAGCCTTTATCCATAATGATGTATTTGGATCAGATCATTGTCCGGTCGGTCTTGTCATAGAAATTTGAGGCCAACGCAGTAATCGGGAAAATTGGCGGTTTTCTATCGAGCACTAATCTTTAAACACCAGCTTCCCGCCAATATGCCCTGCAATACCGGCAGCAGCCAGCATAATGATGTTTATTAAAAAAAACACCCAGGCTGTGG
The DNA here is from genome assembly GCA_023139225.1 of Desulfobacula sp. GTDB lineage: Bacteria > Desulfobacterota > Desulfobacteria > Desulfobacterales > Desulfobacteraceae > Desulfobacula. The sequence continues at coordinate 509 of JAGLNZ010000061.1, forward strand.
GTGTAGTTAAAATTTGAGGGTCAAGAAGATACCAGACAAGGCTTATCACACATGAAATTATTGTCAGTGCGGCTGCCAGGATCTTTAATTTAAAAATCATTGTCAGGACACCATTATATTTTTTTTTCCATTCCAGAATACCTGTGAAAACCACAAAAGGAAGGGCAATGATAACAAAAACCAGGTTAATCAGCGCTGCCCCGGCAAAAAGGTCATAGTCGAACATCCATGCCATCAGCCAGAGGATAACTGCTGCGGGCAATATCCCGTTGGGAGTATGTACGGAAACCGGGTGGGCGTGGTGCCTGACCAATAATGATTTGATTTTTTCAAAACCGGTTTCTTTAATGGCGGGAACCTGTGCCCGGCCTTTATCCTGTTTCGGGACACCGGGGAGAGATTTTCCTATGGTTTTTTTTCTTTTTGGTGTTTTTTCCGGTATGGAGGCCTCGTCGATTTCTTTAAATTTTTTTGCAGGCACACCGCAAACCGGGCATTTTTCCGGTGGCGTGCTGCCCTTGTGTATATATTTGCAAACACTGCACTGCCAAACTTTCATTTAAGTATTCCTTTTTATTGTTAACGTTCATCCATATCTGTAAACACACATTCATAAGGTCCGCAATAGTCACCGACATATTCTGCTCCCGGCCTGTAAAGGGACGGCTTTGGGGCGGCCATAGCGAATTGTTCCTCAATCACATGGGCTGACCAGCCACTGACCCTTGAAATGGCAAACAGGGGCGAAAAAAGATCCGTGGCAATGCCCATGGAATAGAAAAGGGATGCGCTGTAGAAATCTACATTACTAAAAATTTTTCTTTGTTTTTTTGCTTTAAAGGCCGCCTTTCCTTTTTTTTCAAGTTCCCTTGAAAGTTCATACCAGAGGGGCTGATTTGCGATTTGTCCCATTCTTTTACTCATGGGGGCAAGGATAATGGCCCGGGGATCATCTGTCTGGTAGACTGCATGGCCAAGTCCCATGATGAGTTCACCCGAGTTTAACAAATCATTGATATAGGCATCAATTTTATCAACAGAACCGATTTTTTTTAACATTTTCATGACCCTGACATTGGCACCGCCGTGAAGGGCGCCTGAAAGAGAACCTATGGCTGCGGATACGGCAGCATAAATATGGGCCCTGGTTGATGCCACCTGCCGTGCTGTAAATGTGGATGCATTAAACGAGTGCTCTGCGTGCAGAACAAGGCTTGTATCAAAAAAATGGGCTGTTTCATCGTCGGGTATTTCACCTGTGAGCATATAAAGAAAATTTGTTGCATGATTTAAATCATTGTCTGGAGGAACGATTTGCCTTTTATTTCTGATCCGGTCCCATGCAGCCGTGATGGTGGCTATTCCTGCAATAAGGTTTTCAGCACTGAAGAGTGTGTTCTCAATTCCCGGTTCCCCGGCAGTCTCATCGTTCTGCATCAGCAAAGGCGTGGTTATTTGCAGGACATCCATGGGATTTGTGTCAAAAGGAAGTGTTTTAAGAAATGAAAAGATATTTTCTGGAATCTGTCTTTTTTGTTTCAAACTCTGACTAAAATCATTCAGTTCCTGTTTTTTGGGAAGCCTTTCATATAATAAAAGAAAACAGATTTCTTCAAAACCGGCATTTTGGGCCAGATCTTCGATTAAGAAACCACGATAGATCAGTTTCCCTTCTTTTCCACGGACATCACATATTTTTGAACTGGCAATATCAACACCCCGAAGGCCCGTATTCATGACAGGTAATATACATTCATTCACGATGTTCTCCTTAAAAATTAAAATATTTTTTCAGGGGGTCTTCTTTCCGGGACATATTCTGACTCGATTTCGTTGTTATGGAGCGTTTTGGAAATATAAAGGCCGCAAAAACAGGCCCCGAATTCTTCCAGGTCAGGTGCCCGGTAATCGCAGGGACAGATAATATCTTTGTCCTTTTCCCTGTCATTACAGGCAAGTCTGCAGGGGCAGGCCATATATCCATATCGCTCTTTATTTAAAAGAAGGGCTTCAAGAAGTTCAAATACCAACTCTTTATCTTTGTTAAAATAAATCCCTTTTTTTTCCTGGGATTTTTTTAATGCTGCGTATAATTGTTCAACTTTCATTTTTAATCCCTAAGGCCTCCTTGATTTGATTTTCTTTATATCCGACAATGACGGTATCGTTAATTTTAACGGTTGGAAAAGAACACCGGGGGTTCAACGCTCTAATATCAGCCAGAACAGCTTTTCGTTCTTCTCCTTCCAGATCATCCACCTCAAAGTACTCATATTCGACATTACATTCGGAAAGAAGTTTTTTGGTTGATTTGCAATGGCTACAGGTACTTAATGCATATAATGTTATTTCATCCTTGGCCATTTGTTTCTCCTTTTATGGCATAAGTTATAAGAAATATTTTAAGTCATGGTTAGTTTAAGATAATAAACTTTGCACAAATTATGCCAGATTTGCAAGGTTAAAGTAAGAGCAGCCGACGGATTTGTCTTGAAAAAAAGGATGTTAAACACATGGTGATGAATTTTTACGGTATGTGTGGCCTGAATTTTGCTAAGTTATCATTAAGCAAGTTAGTTTTATGGAAAAGAAACCTCTTTTTGAATACCGCTTTGCTAAATTACGATTGAATGATATTCTTGGCAGAGTCTAAGTCAAAAAAGGAGAAAATTAATGAATCAATGGTATTGTTCTGTTTGTCATGAAACGTTTAACAGTGAAAATAAACCCGGGATTTGTGAGGTTTGCCATGCAGACGATAGAATGATTATGAATAGCAAAGAGGTCCCCCAATCCCTTGAACAGGTCAGGGATTCGGCCAGGAAAAAACTTACGCGAATCTGTGCGGCATATCCGTCATGCGACGGCAGTTTTGATAAGATATGCCAGCGCGAAGCCTATGGAAAGCCCATCGGGCTTGGAGGCGTCGGGCAGGGACAGTCTTTCAGGGCAAATGGTCAAGCCCTTGCCGATATTCAATTGAATATGTCTGTATTGGGAGATCATTTTGAACCGGACACCTCCTGTTCATTTCTTGGGATTGATTTGGATTTTCCGGTGCTGGCCTCATCTACGGCAGGTGTCAGCAAATATAATGATGCCATGGATGAAACCATGTTCTGTACCTGTGTATTAAAAGGATCAAAAGAAGCGGGAACCATTGGACTTCGGGGGGACACCTGGTTTTATACACCCGAAGATAACCCGTCGCTGAATGCCATGAAAGCCTGTGACGGGTATGGTATACCCATATTCAAGCCAAGGTCTCAGGATGTTTTAAAAAACTTGATTGAAAAAGCAGAAAAGTATGGCTGTAAAGCGTTTGGGATTGATCTGGATGGCTGCGGATCAACCATTATGGCATTGCATGGGCAGCCTGTTTTTAAAAAGAGCGTCAAGGATATTGAAGAACTTGTAAATTTTACAACACTGCCTTTTATTGCCAAGGGAATCATGATTCCGGATGAAGCCTTAAAGTGTGCCGATGCAGGCGCTCGTGTCATTGCCGTATCCAACCACGGGGGCCGGGTCCTGGATTCAACCCCGGGGGTTGCCACCATGCTGCCGCTGGTCAGACAGAAACTTGGGGATTTGGTTACAATTACGGCAGATGGTGGGGTTAGAACCGGGTATGACGTGTTGAAAATGCTGGCGTTGGGTGCCGATGCAGTTTTTTTAGGAAGGGATATTATCAGGGCGGCTGTCGGTGCCGGAACCCTTGGAGTAAAACTGCACCTTGAACATATTAAAAAGACATTGAAAAAAGCCATGTTTATGACCGGAACAAAAAATATCAAGAGGGCGGATTTAAAAATTTTATTTAAACATAATAGAACAATGGAGGAAAAATGGGAAAAGTATTAATTGTATACGCATCAAGATCTGATGAGACCAAATCAATAGCAGAACTGATAGCAGAGGGTGTTCGCATCTCAGGGCATGATGTGGATGTTAAAAAAACAAGCCAGATCAAAGGTGAAGACGATTTAAAAGGGTATGACGGATATGCATTTGGTTCGGCAACCTATCATGGGGAAATGATAACATCCATGAAACAGATTCTGTTTATTGCAGAAAGAGCTGAACTTAACGGTAAGCCCGGCGGTGCTTTCGGTGCCTATGGATGGAGTGGTGAGGCACCGGGAAGGATATTTGAGACCATGGAGAATGTTTATGGCATGAAAATGGTGTCAGGTCCTTTGATGCTTAAGGCAAGCTGGGTGGAAGGCGGTATCCAGGCATCCCAGGAATATGGAAAAAGTATTACAGCAATGATTTAAGGATATCATAATGAATAATAACAGCTTGATATTGGCATGTTCAAAATGCGGAGCAAAAAACAGGGTGCCGATATCACGGATCGATGAAAGTCCAAAATGCGGGAAATGCGGGAAGGGTTTGCCAACAGAAATATTAAGCCGACCGGTCAATGTTACGGATAATACCTTTGACCGGGAAGTGCTGGGTGCAACCCTTCCGGTGCTTGTTGACTGCTGGGCACCCTGGTGTGGACCCTGTAAGGCGGTTGGCCCGGTTCTGGATGAGCTTGCCTTAAAATACAGGGCTCGTTTAAAAATCGCCAAGCTCAATGTGGACGAAAACTCCCAGATTGGTTCGAGATATTCCATCTCAAGTATTCCGACCATGCTCCTGGTAAAAAATGGCCGGATCATTGATACACTGATTGGTGCATTGCCGAAAGAACAATTGGAATCACAGATTGCAAGAATTCTTTGATGCTACAAATCAGGAATTTATTCAATGGCTGAATTTTCAATGGAATATTGAATTTGAATGTGTCCGCCGGGATATTGATATTCAAGGCAGTCCCGAGCGGACACTATCCCGAGTAGTACTTCAGGATAAAGACGGTACCCTTTTTCTGTTTGAAAAGTTTTCTAAAAATAAATTTCAGATTCGGCAGAATGTTGCCAAAGCAATTGAACATTTGAATGATAACGGCCTGAAATCTGCTTTATTATATCAAAAGTCCAATTACGGGGAGTTTTTGCCGTTTTTTAAAGATGCCTGTTTCCAGCTTTCTTTTTTTTTAGACAGTACCGGCATTAAAAGACCGGACTATCTGTCATCATCAAAGATAGGAAAAAATTTTGCTTTATTTTTAATTTGTCTGTCCAGGGCTTCGGCAAATATTGAAACCAAGGTTTTTTTCAAGCCCTTTTCCATTAAAAAATATATTTATAAATTATTCAGTGAAATGAAAATCTATGACAATATGGTTTATCAGAAATATCTTCCGTTTTTAGCATTTTTAGAAAAAGAGTTTATGGATGTTCATGACAAATTGCCTGTTTCTTTTTGTCATGGGGATCTGCATCCATTAAATGTTATTTGGCATCATGATCAAATAAGGGCTGTTATCGATTGGGAATTTGCCGGGATAAAACCCGATATTTATGATGCTGCCAACCTTGTGGGATGTGCCGGAATTGAGAACCCTGACGGCCTGGGAATGCCTATGGTGATTACCTTTTTAAAAAAGATCCGGCAGAATAATCTTTTTAGTGAAACGGGATGGCGGTTTTTCCCGGAATACCTGCTGGCACTCAGGTTTGCCTGGTTATCAGAGTGGGTGAAAAAAAAAGACAGACAAATGATTGAAATGGAAGAAGCTTATATGGGGATTCTTGTCAATAATATGGATATTATTAGACAAGGATGGGGAATTAAAAAATAATTTAAATTATATCTTGAAAAAAATATTAATTTTCTGGTAGTATACATTCTCAAGATCTCAAGTCGAATTTTCAGCTCATTAATTTTTATTATTCATTTTTATTTGAAACACTTTTGTATTGCTTACCATGGATCGCTGATACGATTATTTGAGACATGAATGTCTCTTACATCTTTTTTTATAGTACGTTATATTTATTAAGTATTGCGATTTGCCTGACTAAAGGGCTTTTCGCGAAGATGTCGTCAGATTTTTAATCGCTTGGTATGGTGTTTGCTAATTATCAAACTATAAAGGCAATAAAAATCCAGAAGGGATACAGGAGGATAAAAGATGGCTAAGTCTAAAGTTGGAAATAAAGGAAAAAGTGTTGAAACATTCAATCCCTGCTTTGCTTTGAAATCTCAAAATGAGATTTACTATCAAATGGCCTCGATTTTAAAAGAGGCTGCCAGGGATAAGAATAATATAGAGGAAGAAATTTTCAGCAAATTGCTGACAGACAGTCAGCCCAATATTTTTATGGAAAATTCTTTATAATTAATTATAAAGGTTTTAAGATCTTTGTTCACCTGTTTTCTGGAATTTAAACATTATTTTGAACTGCTGCAACAATAGCAGAACCTAAAAAAAGGAGAGGTAAGAATGGCTGAGCAACTTGGTATTTATAAATGCGGTAAATGCGGAAACATCGTACAGGTCCTTCACGGGGAAAAACCACCGGTCATGTGTTGCGGACAACCAATGGATCGACTGGTTGAAAATACAGTGGATGCAGCACTGGAAAAACATGTGCCTGTGGTTGAAAAAATTGACGGCGGATATTTGGTAAAGGTCGGCAGCGTTGCCCATCCCATGGGGAATGATCACTGGATCGAGTGGATTGAGCTTGTTTCAGAGGATAATATGTTTGTACAAAGACTGATGCTGTCACCGACAAGTGCGCCTGAAGCCCAATTTAAAACCGATGCTGTTAAAGTTGAAGCAAGGGCCTATTGTAATCTTCACGGCCTTTGGAAATCTTAAGCTAATTTAAACGAATCAATTTTAAACCCCATAGTACTGATCAAGCCAAGGTACTATGGGGTTTTAATTTGATTTAAAATTAATAGTATTATTCAGTCAGTTTATCTGCAAGAAGCCTGATATGACTCATTTCTTCCTTAATAATATCTTCAATCTTTGACTGGCCGAATTTTGCAGGTACCAGTTCTTTAATTCCCAGGTAAAACGCAATGGAATCTTTCTCTGCCTGAATCGCAGTGCTCAATATGCCTTTAAAGCTGTTATCGGGCTGTTCTTTTTCAAAGAAGATCCTGGTATCGGCAAGTGCCTTAAGATAAAGGGCGTTTTCATCATCAGGATCAAAGGTGGTGGGAAATGCTTCTTTATCTTTTAATTCTTTTTGCATGTTGGCAAAGGTTGCTTCATGATCGTCTTCCATGGAAGCCAATTCAAGAAGAAATTGTTTGTGTTTTTCTTCTTCCATCAGTTTTGCAGCATCCCGGTAAAATATTGCACCATTTTGTTCAATTTTTATTGCAATTTCAAAAATATCATTTGCATTAAACTCGTTAGCCATTTTTTATAACCTTTCCTTTAATGTTTTAGCTATTTTTACACCCAGATCAAAACATCTGTTTAAATCATCTTCATCTGGAACATATTGAACTTTAACGCCGTCGTCAATAATATCCAGTTTCATTTCAGAAAAATTTTTATTAAGAATTTTTACTGCTTCACCGCTCCATCCGTAAGAACCAAATGCAGCCGCTATTTTATTCTGAGGGCGCAGCCCCTTGATATACGTCATGACATCCGCGATCACAGGGAAAATGCCGTTATTGAGAGTAGGAGAACCCACAACGATAGCGCCTGCTTCAACAATTTCAGTTATAATATCACTTCTATGCCACTTCCTGGTGTTCATGAGTCTTACATTCACATCTTCCGACTCAATACCACTGGTAATGGATCGGGCCATCTTGGTCGTGCTGTCCCACATGGAGTCAAAAATGACAACCACCTTTTTTGTCGGCTCCTGTTTGGACCATTTGTCATAGGCCTCAATAATTTTGGAGGGGTTGTCCCTCCAGATGATACCATGATCCGGACAAATCATATTGATCTTCAGGTTCATTTTTGCAACATCTTTTAAAAGTGCCTGTACTCTTGATGAGAAGTGAAGAAGAATATTGGCATAGTACTTTCTTGCGTGGGGGATGATTTCATCACCGATTTCATCATCAAAGAATTTGTCTCCGGCATAGTGCTGTCCAAAGGCATCGCTGGAAAAAAGGATGGCATCATCCACAAGATAGGTGAACAT
>JAGLNZ010000610.1 GCA_023139225.1 Desulfobacula sp.
TTTAAAAAAACTGCCGGGAAATGTTTTTTTGCAGTCTATTTGCTTGCGATGGGAAGTATGATGGCAAACTTTGTCCATTGTCCCTCTTCGGACTCAACAACAATATCCCCGCCATGGTCCTTGATAAAGCCATAGCAGACAGAAAGCCCTAAGCCTACCCCCTGAACGCTCTCGGTCTTGGTGGTAAAAAAAGAATCAAAAATCTTTTTAATATGCGCCGGCTTAATACCGGTCCCTGTATCCTTGACGGTGATATAAAGCTTTTGGGAAACAATTTTTGTGGATATTTCAAGATCACCGCCATCGGGCATGGCATACATGGCATTGGAAAACATATTGATAAATACCTGACGTAATTGATCCTTGGATGCCAGAATAGCTCCTGGGTTCTCAACAAGATCAAGATTTACTTTTATACTGTTTTCCCTGAAACGTTTTTCATACAGCAGCATCAATTCATCAATAATCACATTAATATCTATCTCCACACGTTCCTCCTGGTCAGGCTTTGAAAAAGAGAGCATTTTTTTAAGCATATCTGCCAGCCGCTCAATCTCCGATAACGACATATCCAGAAGTTTTCGCCTCTTGTTTTGAGGTGAAATCTCGGTTTTCATCAACTCCAAAGTATTCATAATACCAAACAGCGGATTATTTAATTCATGGGCAATCTGGGAAGTGAGCCTTCCCATGGCAGCCAGCTTTTCCGACTGAAGCAGATGCTGTCTTGCTGCACTAAGGTCTCTTTCAGTTTGAAGCCGTTCCTTTAAATCAACAAACAACCCGACCGTTGCCAGCTCGTTGCCTTTTTCATCATAAAGGATACTGACGGAAAGATTTCCTTCAACCAGTTCTTCATCATGTTTTTTAAAATTCAATGGGTAGGAGTTCAGCCTGCCCTTGCCGCCAAACTTTTCATCTCTCATCATTTCCATGACCTTTTTGGCCACCTTTTTTGAAAAAATCTGCTGAATGCTCATTTTGCCGATAACCTGAGTGGACTTAACCCCGAAGATCTCTTCAGCACCCTGGTTCCACAGCCGAATAACACCCTTCATATCCATTGCCATAATCGCATTGGGAGAACATGAAATGATCTTATCTAAAAAATCATGGGCCTCTTTTATTTCGTTCTCATGTTTTTTTCGCCGACTTTGATCCACAACAATCCCTTCATATCCTAAAATCTGCCCATGGGTATCATACCGGACATTACTGGTTAAAAGGATATGAAGGATGTGCCCGTCCCGCTGTCTCCATTTTACCTCGTAATCAACCACCCGGCCTTTTTTTTCTATAATTCCTGTGTATCTGCGCCTGTCTTCAGGCCTCAAATAGACATCCGTTGCAAGATCAAGGGATAAAAATTCTTCCTTATCCTGATAGCCAAGCATTTTCAGCAGTGCAGGGTTGACATCAAGAAACCGCCCTTTCTTACTGCTGATAAACACACCGCATCCAGCATGTTTAAAAAGCCTTTGATAGCTTTCTTTAGAGGATTTAAGTTTCTCTTCCTGGCGCTTGGCGTGCGTGATATCACGATATAAGGAGAGCTTGGATTTTGTTCCGTCCTGGTTTGTTACCGGAA
>JAGLNZ010000611.1 GCA_023139225.1 Desulfobacula sp.
AATCAAAGACCTGGATCAATTGAAAAGCAATGGAGCAGGCCTTACAAAATAGTTTCTTTTCAATATTTTTCTCAATAATCTTTTGTTATTCCACTATATTTTTATTTTAAAATATCAGTTGACAAACCTGGCTTTTAGAATATATGTCAATAATAGAATGACGTTCGAAAAATGAAGTAATTTTTTTTAGCGTTTCCCAAAGCAGTAAACTTGAAAAGGATTTGGCGATGGGAGTAAAAGAAAGAAAAGCATTAGAAAAGCAAATCCGGCGAAATCAAATCCTGGATGCAGCCAGAACGCTGCTCTTCTCAACCGGTATTGATAGTATATCCATCAGTAAAATCGCAGAGCAGGCAGAACTGGGTGTCGGTACTATCTATTTTTATTATAAGAACAAAGAACAGATTTTTGTCGCACTGCAGCAGGAAGGCGTGGCTATCCTTTATTCCACAATCCTTCAAATTTTTAAAAATAAAATTGGTCATCAAGAAAAATTAACACAGATTGCTTTAAGCTATTACAGGTTTAGTGAAGAACAGAAAAATTATTTTGATATCATTAATTATTTTTTATCGTCTCCAATAGTTTTTTTTGAACCAAATCTGAAAAACCGAATTGATATGTCAGGCCGTAAAATTTTGTTGATCATACGGGATATTGTTGCTGACGGGGTTCTGCAGGGGGTTTTTAATGAAAAAGATCCGGGCAAATTTTCAATCATGTTCTGGGGTACCCTTCATGGATTGATTCATTTTAAAAAACTTGAAGGGACAGTCCTTGAAAATGAAAGCCATAAAGAGCTCTATGACTATAGTGTTCAAAAGCTTATTCATACGATTAAATAACAATTTTAAGGGGAGATAATGAATAAAAATTTAAAAGGGAAGATTGCTTTGGTAACCGGTTCCGGCAAGAAAACCGGGATTGGCTATGCCATTGCAAAAAAAATTGCTTCACAGGGGTGCCATATTATTATTGCAGACTATGGGAACAATAAAAGCCTTGATGCAGATATAAAAACCGGTTCCATGGATGAAATGGAGATCATTGGTAATGAACTGCATCAAGAATATGGAGTGGATATTCTGGCGGTTAACGTTGATGTGACAAATATGGATACCATCCAGAAAATGGTTTCAACCATCCAGGAGAAATTTGATCGTGTGGATCTTTTATGCAACAACGCCGGCGCAACATTTGGTGTGCCCAATGGGATTCATACCTATGATGAAACTGCCTGGATGAAAACCATTGATGTCAATCTTCATGGTGTGTTCAGGATGTCAAAAGCCATCATCCCCATGATGCAGGAAAAAGGCGGGAATATTATTAATATTGCATCACGTGCAGGCAAGGTCCCGGCTCTTTTTAACGGGGCCTATTCCGTATCCAAGGCAGGGGTGATCATGCTGACCAAGGTGATGGCCAAAGAACTCGCAGGGCTTCATATCCGGGTGAATGCCATCTGTCCAGGACAGATTAAGACAGAATTTAAAAAATGGGGGTTTGGACTGGAAGCACAATTTTTTAATACCACTGTGGAGGAACAGGAACAAAAAATGTGTGAAACCATTCCAATGGGACGGATTGGATCACCACAGGAAGTTGCCGATATGGTCCTGTTCCTGGCATCTGACGCATCTTCTTATGTCACTGGTCAGGCATTGAATATCTGCGGGGGCCAGTTAATGGAATTGTAAAGGTTTCACAACAACTATTTTTTTATTAAAGGAGTCAATACATGACAGAAACAATAACAGGGGCAGAACTGGTTGCCCAGGCTTTGATTGACAGAAAAGTGGACACGATTTTTTCATTGAGCGGCGGACATATTACGCCGATTTATCAATATCTTGAAGGATCTGAGGTCACAATTTTTGATACCCGGCATGAGCAGTCTGCCGCCTTTATGGCAGAAGCATGGGGGAAACTGACGCAAAGAGCAGGGGTTGCCATGGTAACAGCAGGTCCGGGCTTTATTAATGCTCTAACTGGTGTTGCCAGTGCTCATTTTTCAAATACCCCCCTTGTATTCATTGCCGGCTGTGTGGGAGCTGAAAACAAGGGGAAACTGGATCTCCATGATATCCCCCAGGAAGCTGTAGCCAAACCCATGGTGAAAAAGACTTTGGTCTGTCAGAAAGCTGAGCGTGTCAATGAATATGTTGATATGGCCTTCAGGATTGCCCAGAGTGGAAGGCCAGGGCCGGTCTATCTTGAGTTCCCCATTGATGTATTAAATACACCGGTTCAAAAAGATGCGGTAAGATATACCAGTACCAATGTTACATCAAATCCGGCTGATCCTGCAAAGGCTGCCCAGTTGATTAAGATGATTCAAAAAGCAAAAACACCGGTGGTGATTGCAGGAACGGGCGTCTGGCAATCTCATGCCGAAGCTGAACTGAAAGAATTTATAGAAAAAACAGGCGTGCCCTTGTTTACATCCCTGTCCGGCAGGGGGGTGGTATCGGATGATCATCCCTTATGTTTTGAGGGAGCCGTTGTCATCCGCCCGGGCTGCGGGTTTGCCGCATACATTGAAACGGATCTGATTATTGTTCTTGGGTCCCGCATCGGTCTTTATTATCTTTTCGGGGATATTTTTAACCCGGCAGCTAAAATGGTGCAGGTGGATATCGAGCCCGAGGAGATCGGCAGGAACAGAACCATTGACCTGCCCGTTGTCAGTGATGTGAAAGGGTTCCTTATAGCATCTAATCAACTTATTGATGATAAACTTGAGGATGAATTAAAGGCTAAATTTTCACCTTGGATTGAAAAACTTACCCAGGCCCACAAGGAAGGTAAGTATTTGTCACAAAAGGACTGGCAGTCTGAAAACATACCTATCCATCCCTTGCGGCTTGCCAGAGAAATTGATGAATTCATGGACCAAAAGACGGATGTGGTTGTGGCAGATGGTGGCGATACCACCACATGGATGGGAATGACCCGAACCATGACCACTCCTGGAAGATACCTGGATTATGGTGTTTTTGGTTCTCTTGCCGTAGGGCTGCCCTATGCAAATGCAGCCAAGATTTTATATCCTGACAGCCGGGTATGCCTTATCACCGGTGACGGGTCGGTGGGATTTAATTTCATGGAATTTGAAACCGCCATACGAAAAAATCTTTCCATTGTTGTTGTGATTTCCAATGACCTTGGCTGGGGGATGATCCGCCACAGCCAAGAGCTTCGCATTGGACATGCCATTGAAAACGGGACATTCATCGGGAAGGTTGATTATCATAAAATGGTGGAGGCCATTGGCGGCAAGGGGTTTTTTGTTGAAGACCCCAAAGATATCAAACCAGCTCTGGAAGAGGCATTTGCCTCTAAAAAGGTGTGCTGCATCAATGTGATGACAGACCCGACTGCTGTCAGCCCGGCAAGCACAATGCTGGCAAATGTGGGAGCCTATAAAGCATAATTTTTTTTATAAAGGGAGGCGATGATGGATCCTGCAATAATTGATCAGGTTCGGCTCAATTTTAATCCCACGGGTATTGCAATTATTAATGCCGCCATTGGGTTGATGATGCTGGGTGTTGCCCTTGAACTTAAAATAGAGGATTTTAAAAGAATTGTCACAAGCCCTAAAGCACCTGCGATAGGGCTTGCGGCTCAATTTATTCTGCTGCCTGCTTTCACATTTTTACTTGTTTGGATTATCAAGCCCCATCCTTCCATTGCCCTTGGGATGATGCTGGTGGCAGCCTGCCCGGGTGGGAATCTTTCCAACATCATTACTTATCTTTCCAATGGCAATTGTGCCGTATCCATCAGCATGACAGCCGTTTCAACCCTGGCGGCCATTATAATGACCCCGTTTAATATTTCTTTCTGGGGCAGTATGAATCCTGCAACAGCCGGCATTTTAAAACAGGTCAGCCTGAATCCTATGGATGTGTTTGTTACGGTCTTTTTAATTCTCGGCATTCCCCTTATGGTCGGCATGATTGTTGGGCATTATCTGCCAAATCTTGCTCTAAAGGTGAAAAAGCCCTTTAAGATTTTTTCCCTTGTGTTTTTTATCATTATTGTCTGCGGTGCTTTGGCAGCAAACTGGCAGTTTTTTTTAAAGTATGTGGGTATTGTTATGCTGGCGGTTCTGATACACAATGCCCTTGCATTAAATATAGGCTATTGGTCAGGCAGGTTATTCAAACTTGCTGAAAGAGACTGCCGGGCGGT
>JAGLNZ010000612.1 GCA_023139225.1 Desulfobacula sp.
CCATAATCGGTCACATACCATCCTGATCCTTTCAGATGAAAGGTGCTTTGAGAGATAAGCTTTTTTAGATGTCCCTTACAATGAGAACAGGTCTTGAGCGGTGAATCCGAAATCTTCTGAAATGCTTCTTCTATTTGTCCGCACTTAGTACATTGATACTCATAAACAGGCATTTTCTTTACTTCTCCGTTTTTCTTTTATCTTCTTGAAAAATCAAAGATAAAATAATTAGTCTTTTACCCTTGTCAAGAAGGTTTCTCCAAATTTCTTACATGTGATTCAGGTTCCGGGTTCTTAGCGCCAATCCTTATAAAATTCAAAGACTTTGCTTAAACCCGGAACTGATACCGTCTTTAAAATAGTGTGGGTCAACCGATGAACTTTTCGCTCTTCATCCAATGTAACATCTGCTTCATTCTTGTTTTCATATCGCTGCTTGAATTTTGAAAACCTGACAACATGAACCAGTTCGTGGGTCACTATATAAAGAAGAAAGGGTTCTAATGACAAATCATCTTTTTTTTCAACCGTCGAAAGAATAGCATGGTCCTGAAGACATACTTTATAAAAACTGAATAAACAAGATCCTAACGGGACATCTTTTTGTTGCCCCTCATATTTAACCACCTGGGCAAAAGGACCGTCAACACATTCATGGGGGCTTAAGTCTTTGGCTGTCTTTATATCATATCTGTTTTTCAGCCACTGACCAGAGGACATTTTATAAAAATTATTTACTATCTCCTCTGAAACCTTAACTGCTTCATCAACCTTTAAAAGCTCTTCTCTATTAAAGTGTCGTGATATCTGCATTGAGTGCCTTTTTATTTACAATAAAAAAATTGGACAATTAATAAACCATTATGCTATAGTAACTATTTAGCTAATTTAAAATTATTAAAAAAACTTACATAAAGGGGGTGATTTTTTTGGGTAGTGTGATGAAAAAGAGAAGAAAAAAGATGAGGAAGCATAAACACAGAAAACTCCTTGCCAAAACCAGACACCAGAGAAAGAAAAAATAGCTGTTAAAATATGGGGGGAGTATTGAGTTGCAAATAATTGTTCAACTCAATACTCAAAACCCGTTTCTTACCCGTTTTTTAAAGGGGGCGGGTACTATTCAATACCCTTAAAATACTTCATAAAATCAGAATCTGTTGAAAGAATCAAAGTACTGTCTTTTTTCATGGTTTCTTTATAGACATCCATGGTCTTTAAAAAAGCATAAAAATCAGGATCAACACCATATGCCTCGGCATAAATCAGGGTAGCTTTTGCATCAGCCTTACCCTTAATCTTCTGGGCATCTTTATAAGCACTTGATGTGATTGTCTGAAGTTCTTTTTCTTTTTCACCCCTTATATTGCTTGCCTCTCCTTTACCCTCTGCACGATATTTTTCTGCAATCTGGTTTCTTTCTGCAATCATCCTGTCGTAGACGGCCCGCCTTACGCTCTCAATATAATTTATTCTTTTTATTTTCACATCCACAAGTTCAATCCCGAACGGGGCCAGTTTGGGACGAGCCTGCTTTACTATCTGCTTTGTAATCTCATCCCGGCCCAGTTCGATTTTATACTGGTGGACCCGTTTTTTGCTTTCACCACTCACAGCTTCAAAGGTATCCATGGACCGATCGGAATTACGAACACTTTCCACCAGAGGGTATGATGTCACAAGGTTCCTCATGGCAGGATCGATGATATCATCCAGGCGTTCAAGGGCGGCAAATTCATTATTGACGGTCTGAAAATATTTAATGGGGTCAACTATCTTCCATCTGGCAAAGGTATCCACCCAGATATAGGTTTTATCTTTGGTTGGCACCTGGCCCGGATCACCATCCCAGGTTAAAAGATTGTTTGGAAAATAATTGGCTTGTTGAAAAAAGGGCAGCTTAAAATTTAATCCCGGTTCGGTTATAGGCTGTCCCACTACTCTACCGAACTGGGTGACGACCACCTGCTCGGTTTCATCAACAATATAAGCAGAATTATACACCACTACAATGCCGATAGCGATGACAGCTAAAAATAAAGTTCTCATAATATTATTCATTTTTTACTCACTTTTTTTAAGGAATCTGTTTTGTGGATTAAAGCCTGCATCTGCCCCGCCCATATTTAAAAAGGGCAATAGATTTTTCTGCTCTGAGTCAATAATATATTTTGCCCCAAGGTTGGGGAAAATTTGAAGCATTGATTCAAGATATATCCTTTTTCTTGTGACATCTTTGGCCTTTACATACTCTTTGTAGACAGATGTAAATTTGGCAGCATCACCCTGGGCACGGTTTACCCGGTCAATGGCATACCCTTCTGCATCCTTTATCATTCTTTTGGCTTCACCACGGGCCAAAGGTACTGCCTTATTATATTCTTCCCTTGCTTTATAAATCGTTTGTTCTTTTTCCTGGGTGGCCTGGTTCAC
>JAGLNZ010000613.1 GCA_023139225.1 Desulfobacula sp.
TGTCAAGAAAAATATTGCCAAAAGCATAAAAAATGTTTAGTATCTTATTGGGTATTTTTAATGGCACATAGAGTATTATAGTGTCAAGTCGTTTTTTAAAAAACAACCCGACTTTTGGAGGAGATCTAAAAACATGTGGTATAATAAAATCAATTTATACAAAACACTATGCATACCAGAAGGGGGCTATATGTCTTTTGGAAAAAATCTCGCAAAAGTCAGAAAAGAAAAAGGGTTAACTCAAGAAGAACTTGTAAAAATAAGCGGTGTTGCCATTTCTCAAATCAGACGTTACGAGACAGACAAATCCACACCGTCACTTGATGCCATCATAAAATTAGTCTCAGTGCTGGGTGTATCCATCGATGAAATGGTCTTTAATAAAGCCACCGGTGTGGCTCAAAACAAAATTATTGACCGTGAACTTTTAGAGCAGTTTGAGTCCATATCCGGAATGAGTGAGGATGAAAAGTACGTGGTTAAAAAGGTTCTTGAAGGGGTCATTGTAAAACACCAAGTCGAGAAAGTTATGAGACCAAAAATTCAAAAATCCTGGTCAGAGAGGTTCAGAGACATCACCGACAGACTTGCACAAGGCGCACAGGATTATCCCCAGGATGATATCGACAATGTGATCGATGAGGCAGTGGACGCGGTAAGGAACAAAAAGTATGCCCATTCTTAAGGCTGTCATTGACACCAGCGTCATGGTCAGTGTCGCTTTTGCAAAACAGGGAATAGCCAGAAAACTGCGGGATTTGATTGCAGACAATGTCTTTACCATGGTCACCTCAAAGCCAATCCTCAAAGAGCTATATGAAGTGCTGCATTATCCCCACATCGTCCAGCGGTTCAATCCTTCAAAATCAGATATTGACGAGTTCATCGGCATGATCATAGAAAATGCTATGGTCACCAAAAACACCTATCATATTGACGGGATCACAATAGATCCGGAAGATGACATGTTCATTGCCTGTGCTCTGGAGGGCGATGCTGATTATATCGTCTCACGGGATCCACATCTGCGGAATATCAAGCATTTTCAAAGAATACAGATTATCGATGCAACCACATTTGTCAATAAAATCGACAAGAAACAAGGACAATAATCAAGGCCCGGCTCCATTTCCCCTCAAATGATCATTTTTTACCTTAGTCACTATTCAAGACCCGCCACTATTCTTATAACCTGTCCAGCAGAAAGGTGCCTGAGTATGATGCCGAAGATATCCGGGAGCTGATCGAAAAACCATACCGGATTATCTACCGGATCAAGCTGGATCAGATCGATGTCATTGCTGTGATCCATGGGGCACGGTTGATGCCGGAGGAGTTTTGAAACTCCCTTTTTCTTTTATGGGAAGGTGATATCCTTTTTATTAGACAAATACACCATTAACTATTTCTGAGCCTCTAAAATAAGCCGCCTTTCTTCTTTATTAAAAATAAAGACATTTCTGCTGGCCCATTTATACGATGATAAAATCTTGGATGCCCTCGATTTTAAATACAAACCATATCCAGCCTTTGAATATTGTTTTGCAAATTTTTCATATTTCGTTTTCTTTACACCATGTCTTTTATTAAAATGCACATGATGGCCTATTTCATGAAATATAATTTCAGAAAGCAATAACCCTCCTATCTCAAAATTTATTTCAAACGCATATTTTGGGATTGATACGTCAACGATATTATTCAAAAAAATCTCAATATGATTTTTATTGAATTTGCTATCTTGAAAATAGAAAGCTTGGAGTTTGTCATATTGCTTTTTGTAATTATGGGGAACCTCATTTTGAACAATTATATTGTCTAATCCAACAAGATCTCCTTCTTTCCAGTCTGCCAGTTTGTAACAAAACTATATGTTGTTGAAGTCCCGCCAAATAACAAAAATCCACCTATAGTATCTCCTGCTCCAGACCATGTGTCTAACCCCAACGGATCAATATAATTGATAGGATTATTTGAGGTATAAACAAAAGGATTTATCCCCCCGGCCAACCCAATTGGCTCAGCTGTCAAGTATCTACCGGTATCTGGATCATAGTACCGGTGCATGTTATAGTGGTTTCCAGTTTCAGCGTCATAATACTGGCCCGGGAACCTAAAATTTCAAAGAACATAAGAAGCTTTACAAAAAATAGATCTAATGTCCCAGGAATAGTGGCCTAAGTCCTTTCTTTGCCATTTTTCCATATCAGTAATAAATATGAATGAAAAAACAATATAATAATAGTCCATGGGATATCTACAGATCCAATTGAAAAGTATAACTGTATTGCTTTTGCAGCTGGCACTAAATCTAAAATTAGTAATAACAGCATTAAAAAGATGACAAATCTTGTAATATTCAATTTATTTTTAAAAATTAAAATCAATAATACAATTATAACCGAGATGAAAAAATTTAATAGCAAATAAACTGATGAATAATTTGAAATCCACTCTTTACCAAATTGTATAACACTGTCGCTTGATTCAAAAGGTGCATATGAAAAAGTCATAGCTATAACCGTTCCAAACAAGACAGAAAAAATGATATAGCTAAACCATACTACCCGAAAATTTTTATTATTCATTATCCCAACCTTTCCGTTTACCGATCTCCTGTCCTATTGTTGAAGCTGTAGAGCCTAAAGGATCACTTCCAAAACCTAATAATGCAGCATATTTTATACACTTATTTGCACACTTTGGAGCTGCCTTAGTTTGAGAATCTGTGCATCTATTTGGCAAATTTGCTCCCGTACATCTTTCCATACAATCTTTAAATATAAATACTGCCGCTGCTGCATAAGTACCAACAACGACGATAGCAACAACAGATTTACCTTCTGGGTCAATATATCGGGTAGGATTGTTATTCGCATAGACAAACGGATTGATCCCCCCATCCAACCCAATAGGATCAGGTGTCAGGTATCTCCCCGTCATAGGATCATAGTACCGATGCCAGTTATAGTGCAACCCAGTTTCATCATCCTGGTATTGTCCCGGGAACCTAAAATCTCAAAGATCATTTTATTTGTATATTATTTTTTTATTTCTTTGTTTTTATCACCATTGGTCTCAATACCGAATGCTTTCCTAATTTTTCTACCAATTCTATCTATAAACAAAAAACTGAATAATCCAAAACCAAAGGAAACTAATGTTATAATAATCTTTGTTTTAATAGTGATACCAGCAAACCAAAAAACGGAGACAACAATACTAAGAAATAAAAAGCCGATTTTTAGTTGAAATTTATTATCTTCTATATCCGCCCCTCTTTTCTTATAGTAAATAATCAAAAATGCCATGGCAATTAAGGATAAGATTAGTATAGTTATAAATACAATTTTGAATTTTTCAGGTTCCATAATATATTAATTTTCCTATGTTTAATGATTCTATTCTTGGCATGGGGCATCGCTCTTAGTTTTTTTTGTACCACTATTTAAAGCATCTACAATTGTAAGTGGCGTATTGACTCCACGGGTAACGCTCCCTACGGTCGCTTCTACAACTTCTTTTGCGGTAATTTTGCCAGCAGAAGATAAAGCTTTAATAGAGCTTGCTCCAATGAGATCAGCAGCTGCTGACGAAATAGTTATTGTCATTTCGGATTTAGATATTTCATCTATTGAATACTGATAAACTGCATATCCTGCCGAAGCACCTGAAATTACGAGTCCAAATGGTTTTAAAACAGGCAAAATAATCGCCCCTGTATTTACGGCAAAGCTGCTTATTCCAAGGCTTGTAGAAATCCAATCTAATCCATTTGGATCAATAAAGTTAATTGGATTATTGTAAGAATAAACAAACGGATTTATCCCACCGGCCAGACCAATCGGATCAGGCGTCAGATATTTGCCGGTATCCGGATCATAGTACCGGTGCCAATTATAATGCAACCCAGTTTCGCTATCATAATATTGGCCCGGTAATCGAAATTCATTCCCTATAGCATTCTCACTCACAAGGGCCTGCCCAAAAGGTGTATAATCTGCCGACCATACGATCTGGCCCTGGGAGTCCATTATTTTTAATGGTGTTCCCAAATGGTCATTTATAAAATAGTAAACTGTGTGACTACCTGTTCCGCCGACCCCACCGAGTATTTCAGAACCAGTGGATGCCAGAAGTATTTTTTCTTTTTCAGGTGCCATACCGTCATATCTTCCATAATACGGATCAGACGTCAAGTTTAAAGCCAGAAGATCAAGGTTCAGGCCAATGCTGTTTTCCTGGAATGCCACAAGACTGACAGGGTCTGACCAGTATTGGGTGCTATTGTGATCCACCCTGAACTTATACGTGTTTACAGGAAGGAAAAATTCAGCTTTGCCCTGCTCGTCAGTGTTATCAAATTTACTGAGATAGGAACCGGATTCACTGAACAGGTAAACCCTTGCACCTGCTATGTCAGCTCCTGCCATAGTCACATGAAGGTTCGCTATGGCATGGTCAATGGTAATGGCTGTATCAATTCCTGTAAAGGGCTCTGACCAATACTGATTTGACATATAATCCGCCCGGACTTTATAGGCCTTTTCAGGTACATTAAAGGTAACAGTACCGTCGGACCCTGTGGTTCCATACCTGCCCTGGTATGAACCTGCTGCTGTAAACAGGTAAATTTTTACGCCCTGGATGGGTTCTGGTGCAGTATACTGGCTGTTAACGAAGATAACTACGTCCTGATGGGGGATGGTCAGAACTAAGGAACTGGTTCCCGGGATATTAAGAGTGTCGGTCCAGAATTGGTATCCAAAATAATCCGCCCTGAACTTATAATCACCGTCGGGCAGGTCAAAAGTAACTGAGCCGGTTTCATTGGTTTGTTCATACAATCCAAGATAAGAACCTGATGATGAAAATGCATAGACCCTGATGCCTTCAATGGGTTGGTCGGCTTGCTTTTCAATGGTAAGGCTAAAGGCGGCTCCCTGTGTATCAATGGTCACAGGGGTTGATTCATGGGCGGTGATGGATTGAGTTGCCCAGTATTGGCTGCCAAGGTAGTCTGCCCGGAACTTATAGGTGTCCTGGGGCAGCTCAAAGTTTATCAGGCCATTGGCGCCTGTCTGGCCGTAAATGCCCTGGTACTGGCCCTGATCATTGAACACATAAACTTTTATGCCTTCAAGCAGGGTTGTGTTTTGTCTGACCTCAATTTGGGCCTGGCCTTGTTCAATGGTGATGGTTTGATCAGTCCAGGTAAAAACATCAGACCAGTATTGTTTTGACATATAATCCGCTCTGACTTTATAGGCTTTTTCCGGAATATCAAAGGTGATAGTTCCATTGATATCCGTGGTTTCATAAATACCCTGGTATGAGCCGGACTCCGTAAAGAGATAGGCTTTAATACCGTCACAGGGTTCTATATCTGAGTTGTAATTCCGGTTTACAGAAATTGTGACCTGCTCATGGGGGATCATCAGTTCCAGGGTTAATTCACCGGGTATGGTGAACTGTGATGTCCAGAACTGATAACCCATATAATCTGCACGTATTTTATACTGACCGTCTCCAAGGCTGAAGCTGATTTGGCCTGAACTGTCCGTGGTCCGGTATTCTCCCAGATATGAGCCGGTACTGTTAAACAAATAGCATTTTATCCTTTCAAGGATTGTGTCTGCATCTTTTTTTATAGTCAGGGCAATGGTACCGCCGCCTGTGGACAGGATGACAGGGGTCTCTTCATTTGCACTGATCTGGGTGACACTTGTCCAGTATTGATTGTTCATCCAGTCCGCCCGGAACTGATACGATCCTTGGGGCAGGATAAAAGAGACGTTTCCGTTGGCATCTGTAGTTTCATAGGTTCCAAGATAACTGCCCAAACTGTCAAACACATATATCTTTACATCGGGTAA
>JAGLNZ010000614.1 GCA_023139225.1 Desulfobacula sp.
TGGTAAAATCTTCTGCTTTTACGCCATCATTCCAATCCCAGTCCGTGCCATCCCACCTCAGCTCTATATTTTGTGCAACCATGGACAGGTCTTCAGCATTTATAATAGCCGTTGTTGCCGTAGTGGTAGGTAAGGTTCCTCCGGTGCTATTGGTTATTGCTACCCCGGAAACCAAAGTACCTGCTGAATTCGCAATTTCCGGATTACTCCAATACCATTGTCCTGTGCCCCCGGCATTCGGGTTCCAGATGATGCCTAAATTGCTTGAATCATGGGTCATAACACTGGGGTCATTGATTTCTAAAGTTGTATTATCATTTGCAGTATCCCCAAAATACCTTGTACCTTCAATGCCCTGTACATGGAGATCATTTCTGTTGTTTATATCAAACCCGAAGGAGTCTGTTGCCACGGCAGGCTGATCAAACTGTATTTTAAGATCCGGATCAGTCTGTGTAGGAGATGTCTGATTCAGTACTATATGAATTTCCTGGTTATCTGAATAAACAACTGTGGCATTTGCGTAATTGTCCGGTTTTTCACTTGGTTCTATCACACCATTATTATTAACATCCACAAAATTCCATGATGCCCCGTTAAACTCAAAATCGAAACCGTAACCATCGAGAGAAAGTTCATCAAAATTAAGAATTTCATAATGAATATTTTCAGTTGTATTAACACCATTGGCCTCGAAATTTCCAAGACGTCCCGTGAATTCACTCATTGTAAAATCAAGGATATCACCACTGCTCTGGCTGAATAGAATCGTTCCCCTTGCCAATAAGCCTTTACTGTCCGTCCCCTGAATAGCATTTCGTTTATCCTCCTCAGGATTACATGTTACAATATATTCCCACTCCGTACCTGACTTTTTATCATAAAATATGGATACATCGTGGGTACTTCCCAAGGCATCATACACCTTAACAACCGTTTGATACTCATAATTGGTAGCCGACATGTATGTCTCTTCACCGCTGTCCCAATTATTGGATAGAACAACTGAATTACTTGCGGCATCTGCATCGAGATTGGTTATGGCGGTGATTCTTGAACTCTTTTTAGGCGGACTGGTAAAGGCCTTTAACACAAGATCCTTGATTGCTCCCACATCATCCCCGGTTTCTTCATCAAGATCCCATCCCTGGACAATATATCCTTCAGGATTTACCAATTCTCCTTCTTTATTAAAAAAGAAATTGCCCGCCCGTGTATAAAATGTGTTCTCAGCATTTGACTGGCGCATAATAAAAAAGCCATCGCCGCCAATGGAGAGGTCCGTGGTGTTACCGGTGGACTCGAATGATCCCTGAGAAAAATTCTGAGTCACACTACCAATAGACATACCGCGGCCCATCTGATCCGTACCGGCCTGAGTCGCCACACTCTCGTACAGGGTGTCTGCAAAGGCTGATCTCCCTCTTTTAAAACCAATGGTATTTAAATTGGAAATATTATTACCGATAACCTGTAAGGCATTTCCCATATTTTTCAAACCGCTGGTACCTGTAAAAAGTGAACTTGATAAAGACATAATCCCTCTCCTATCTATTTAAACTCAACGTTGTTGATCATTATGCTGATTAATTCTGCTTTTTTAATTAATTCCTTTTATGGACGATATGGCAACCAGTCTTCCTGTGTCATTCAATACAAGATATTGAGTGCTATTCATGTATTTAATGCCTGAAACCTCTTCTGAAAGAGGTGTTTTTGCAACTCCTGAGTCTGTTTTTACCGTATAATAATATAAGCCATCAGACACTTTATAACCTGTGTCCGCAAGACCATCCCATTGAACCTTATTTTCTCCGCCGGTCATATCATCGGCCGAAAGAGTGATCGTTCTGACCAGCTCACCAAATGCATCGTATATCTTTAAGGCAACGTCTTGTTGAGAATCCAGACTAAAGGTTAATTCCTTACCAGAAACTATACCATCTTCAACCAGGACAATAGGGGAATCGGAGCTGATTGTTTTACCCAGATAACTTAAGGCGGAATCTCCGGATCCGGATCCGTTGTTATCTTCAGCATCAACCACAGCGGTCAATGACTTGGGATCAAGAAGAACGCCCTGAACAACCAGATAGGGCTTGCCATCATTGTATGCAACCCCTTCGACCTTTCCGGTAACACTTGAAGGCACTTGGGTGTATCCATAACCGGCATTGGCCATGACGGTATATTTATAAGATCCGTCTGCAACAGCGTTACCACTGTTATCCGTACCATCCCATGAAATAATGTGAGAACCTGCATTCTGCTGTCCTTCGTATAAAATTTTGATAGTTTTTCCATCCGCATCCGCTACAGTGATCATGATATCAGCAGGTTGTGCAAGATTATAGAACCCACCGGAGACAGTTCCTTTATCAACATTCATTATATCCACATCACCGGTAACCTGTTTTCCGATGTACCCCACAACATCACCTTCGGAATTCTGGCTCAATGATTTGCCAAGGCTATCCATGGAGTCATTCAGATTGATCAGCTGTTCAAGCTGAGAAAATTGAGCAAGCTGGGCAGAAAAATCAGAACCATCCATTGGATTTAAAGGGTCCTGATGCTGAAGCTGGGCTACGAGCATTGTTAAAAAGCTATCCCGTCCAAGGGCCTCTTCTTTCTGGGTTTTTCCCTGCTCGTTTGATTGATAGGAACTGCTGATATTATCAAGCGAACTATTTCCCGTGGATGTAACTGACATAGTATCT
Organism: Desulfobacula sp.; assembly: GCA_023139225.1. Lineage (GTDB taxonomy): Bacteria > Desulfobacterota > Desulfobacteria > Desulfobacterales > Desulfobacteraceae > Desulfobacula. Next base: position 2,721 of record JAGLNZ010000614.1, read on the forward strand.
TTCCTTTATGCTACAAAATGAAGGGACCCTTCCTGATTTAAAGAATCAAGAAGACTTATTGGATCATTCACCACTTCACCATTAACAGGTTTTTCCTTGTTTCGCTGTTGTTTACCGGAATTTCCCGCCTGATTCCCGGTATCGGCCATTGATTGCTTGAAATTACTGTTCATATCAACATCAAAGCGTTCAAGATGCACACCGGAATTTGAAAGAACACTGCGAAGCTCATTTGCATTTGATATTAAAATTTCCTTTGCAGCAAAATTTTCAGTCATAATATTGACCTTCATGCTATTTCCGGTATTATCGATTGTCATCACAAGCCTTCCCAGTTCCGGGGGCTTTAATTGAATTTTTATTATATTTTCGCCCTGGTTAATTGCCCTGACAAGGCTTTTACTCACCTGGTGAGTGACATAGGCCGGCAGATTCCTGAACGATGATTTTGTCTTTAATATATTCAAGCCGGATTGCGTCTGGCCGGATTTGACATCCGAAGTTGGCACCTGGCCTTGATCAGACTGCTTTGCATTCTCGGATTTTAATTGTTTTAAAAATCCTTTGCTATCTTTTAGCTGATCGTTCATATCAACTGCCCCGATTTTCTTTCCGGGCAGCAGAAAATCCATTGCTTTGAAACCATCTTTCAGTTTTGTATCAGTTGCAGGTTTTATATTCTTGTCAAATGAAAATAAATCCTTTTTATTGATTTTCTCCTCGCCCGGCACGAGCAATTCATTCTTAAATTGATTTTTGATCTGCTCATATGAAAATTTAATAACCTGGGTATCTGCTGTTTTATTCTTAAATTCCAATCCTTTGAACAAGGCATCTAAGAGATCCAGAGATTTTTCATTGGGAATTGGCTTTTGGGTATGTTTATAATCCGAAACTTCAGCCGGGGCATGAATTTGATTTTGTGATACCTTTGTACGCAGCTTTTCAAAAGAACCGACCAATTCATCCAGGGTAAGCGGTGATATTTTGGACTCGTTTTGTTCAATCCCAAGTTGTTTAAACAGCATCTTGAAATTATCATCACCCTCCCGGGTTTTATAATGAATTTGTGTATAAAAAGACTTTTCCTGAAGATTTTGAAGTTTCTCAATTACAACATCAAGGCTGATGCCTTTGTCGCCTTTATCTGCTTGAATCAGTATCTCTTGAATTTTATCTCTGGGAATGCCTAAAGAGGTCAGAATGGATTCTATAAAAGGGATTGCTGATGTTTCAAGAAAATTTTCCTGTTCAGTTTCTATTTCCAGGGCTGCTTCAAAAGGAAGTTCAAATAGCTTATCAAAAAGGTCATCAAGGCTCAGAGTCTTGTTCTCCAATTCTTCTGTAAATTCGACAATAAGATCATTTATGTCATTTTCCTTGAACCCTGCTTTCAGCAACATTTTTTTCAAGGCTTCAAGACCATCAGCATCTATTGAAACATTTTTCAAATCTCCTTTTGACAGCATTAAAAAAATATTTTTCAATACGCTAACAAAACTTATCCCCTTTTTCCCTTTCAATTTTTCAAATATGGAATCCATTGCTTTAACAGGATTTTTAGCTGCCTGAACCAGATTTACCTGGATTGGATTTGTCTGAACCCGGAAGGCCTGATCTTCAAGGCGGTCTGCTTTCTTAAGGATCTTGCTTAACTTTTCAGCAAACAACGGCTTTTTAGAACCGGCATTATCCGCATCAAACATGACTTCCCTGGGAAGATCAGGTTGAACCATGTTTAAAAAAGAACTGCTTGCATCTGAAAAAGTAAAATCCATAAAACACCTATAAATAGTTTTCTTTTGCAAAATAAAACAGCAATGATCATGCCATATATCTGCCAAAAATTGTTTAGGCTTTCAGTTCAGCATGTTACGTCATTTTTTAAATAGGTCTGGCAGGTCATTTTATGATTTTTTGGAATATATTTCCCAACAAAACAAAATCCATGGGAAAATATTACCTGATGATGGGAAAAAAATTGAGCTCAATGGAATTGCATATGGAATTTTTAGCACCAAATTTTTATTATGAGTGAATAGAACGCTAAGACATATAGGTCCGATGGTTATGCAAATTGAAGTTTGAGCTTTTTACCAAGAGCCACGGCAACGGTTTCCAGAGTTAGAAGCGTTATTGAAGAATTTTTCGGATCCAATAATCTATCTACTGAGGAACGACTTGTTTTCATCATTTTGGCCAGAGCTGTTTTTGAAATATTACGTAATTCCATTTCCTGCTTAATTTGATAAGCAAGTATGCGTTTGAGAGCTGTTGCTTCAGCCTCTGCCATCAAACCTTCCTCTTGAAGGAAATCATCGAAACTACTTCCAATATGTTTATCTTTC
>JAGLNZ010000615.1 GCA_023139225.1 Desulfobacula sp.
CCTCTGCCAGGGGTAAAATCTTCTCAAGCTTGTGGGGTTCAAGAGAAAATCCATTGATAATGGTCTTGTTGTTTGCAGCTTCAAGCCCTGCCTTCATGGCAACAGGGTTGGAAGTATCAATGAGCAGGGGCAAGTCTGTCACACTCTGTACGGCCTCAATAAAAAATGCCATGCCCTCTTCAGGAGATTTGCCCAAAGGCCCGGTATTCACATCAATGGCAAAGGCTCCTTTTTCCACACAGTGCTTCACAAGTTCCTGTATGGGTTTGGGGTCAAAAGCCTTAAGCGCATCCTGAATATCTGTTTTTGTAATTCGAAGATTGTCTGCGATCAGTTTCATGTAAGCATTCCATATTCACACATCTGTTTCCTGTTGGTTTAAATCTTTATGCAGCCACTTCATTATTTGTGAGATCTGGGTCCAAAAATGTTCAAAAGCGGGTAAAGGGGATATTTGATGGGCAAGCATATTTTCCCATTCAGCTTCCAACTCATCGCGCTCGGGACGGTTCATCAAAGTATCCATGGTGGGAACCATCATCTTTTTGAATTCACATTTTTTCTCAAGTGTGCTTAAGACAGTTTTCTGATTAGCTCTCAATTTATCATGGAGATACAGATGGACCACATCATATAGATCCCTTGGGCGTTCCCGCTCCGCAAGCGCCCTGATTTTTTCAGCAAAAATTTCCTCAAAACAATAGGATTTGATCTGAATTCCATCATCAGGGCAGTCCGAATAAGGATGATGAACATCTCTTATTTCAGGATTCATCACCAGGATTTCATCAATGGTTAAATCCAGCTTTAAACGAGGAAGATCCCCTCTCGGCTGCAAAGGACCTCGGTATCCGATCCGCCCCAGAGCAGACATACCGCCGCGGTTATTTTGATAGACCTCAAAGCGAATGAGATCTTTGGGGATTTCAACACCTGCAGCATCATAGACCCATTCTGAAATACCTTTGAAACATTTAATAAGAAAATTTTCCTCAAGACTGGCAGATTCTGTGAGTGTGAAATCAAGATCTTCAGAAAACCGATAGGTTTCATAATAACATTTCTTTATGCATGTCCCACCTTTAAAAACCCAGTCTGCGCCTATCTCTTCATGATTGAATATACCGGCAAGCACCCAGCCGAGCACATAATCTTTTTCAATTACATTTGCCCTGAGTCCAAATTGTCTTGAAAACTCCATAATTTCAAATTTATCAATCAAGGGGTTCCATCTCCTTCCAGTTTTCCGGAACCCACAACCGCCATCGGGTGACAAGCTTGCTGTTATTTAATTTCGGATCAAGCTTGGCATTTCCCGCTGTCAGCCTTTTACGGCATTGTTCCAAAATTTTGCTTTCACCCGGGGCTATCTTTTCAAGTAAAAACCCAAGGCGTTTGAAGACAGCACCATTTCCCAACTTTTCACTGTACTCAATCAATAGTTCAAGATTCTTATTTTCTGATTGCAGAAAATTAACCAGCATATCTTTTACAGATCGAATTCCACCTCCGAAAACAGGATCCACTAACATATCAAGTATGGTTCGTACCGGATCAGACACAAGGATTTT
>JAGLNZ010000616.1 GCA_023139225.1 Desulfobacula sp.
TTGTCAAGATATATTACCTGTGATATCGTTCAGCAATTAGCTGAATTACATCACATGAGCTATACTTATGCAGATCCCCTTTGAACGTTAGCCACACACAGACAGGGTAATTCCTGTGCATTTTCTATCTTCCGTTTACTGTCTTTAGTTATGCCTCCATTAATTTCTGTTACGGCATCAAGTCTCAGTCAAAACTTATCTTTATCTTTTTTTGTCTTGATATGGCAGTTTATGCCTTAAAGAACAAACAACTCAAAACCTGTCCGCGCCGGGTTCAAACCTCTTGCTATTTCATGGATAGTATTATATCCGACACTGTACTCTGATCGATAGAGTGGGAAAAAAATTATGGCTTCATTAATTTCAATTGGTCTTTTATCCGGCCTGTTTTTCAGTACAACATTTGTACTGAACCGGATGATGAGCCTTCAAGGCGGGCACTGGCTGTGGTCGGCAAGCCTTCGATATGCCTTTATGATCCTGATCTTGGCAGGGTTTATTTCTTTGTTTAAGGGGTTTGATACGATCAAAGGGCTGGTTCGATTTTTTTTTAAAAACTGGAAATTCTGGATTTTGACGGGCAGTATCGGGTTTGGGGGATTTTATTCATTAATCTGCTTTAGTGCTGATTATTCACCCGGATGGGTCATCGCTGCTACCTGGCAGTTGACGATTATTGCAACGCTTGTGGTTTTAGTGGGTTTTGGAAGATCCTTTCCAAAAAAAGTATGGCTTTTTTCCTTTATCATCTTCATTGGTGTGTTAATGGTCAATCTGAGTCATGCGCAATTGTCATCCTTTAAAGAGTTATTCATGGGGGGACTTCCGGTTCTGATTGCAGCATTTTGTTATCCAATTGGCAACCAGCTCGTATGGGAAGCAACAAATGGCAATCCCGCTCTGCCCAAACTGAATGACCCGCTTGTGGAAAATGCATTTAATAAAGTACTGCTGTTATCATTGGGCTCTTTGCCTTTCTGGGTCATACTTGTGGCAATTATAAGGCCGCCGCCGCCATCAACCGGACAAATTTTGAACACTTTTTTAGTTGCCCTTTTTTCCGGTGTTATTGCCACCAGTCTTTTTTTATTGGCGCGCAATAGATCCGGCAAGCCAAGCGAGCTGGCTGCAGTTGATGCCACCCAGTCCAGTGAGGTAATCTTCGCACTCATTGGTGAAATATTAATTTTTAATGCCCCGCTGCCTGATAAGTTTTCCATTGTCGGCATGTGTCTGATGGCCATGGGGCTGGCATTGTTTGTACGCTTTCAAAAAAGTTGAAAAAAAATCATGAAATAGCGTCTGCATTGTCCAAAGAGGCTGACTTGACATGCACATCCCGCTGGGGAAAGGGTATTTCAATACCTTCTTCTATAAAACGTTTATAAACAGCAGTATTGAGTAGATGGAGTACTTTGCCACGCAGCACCGGTTTGTCTACCCAGCATAACAATTCATGGTCAAGGCTTGAGTCTCCAAAGACCCGGAACCGCACACGCGGCTCAGGAATTTTGCAGACATCAGGAAAATTTGTTACCACATCAAGCAAAACATTATGAACCTTGTCAACATCCGATCCATAGGCGACCCCCACCTTAACACGGATACGAAATTTTTCATGCCTGCCGCCGGCTTCATTAATAATTTTGGTGTTTCCCATGATTGAATTGGGCACTGTGATTTCCACATCGTCACGGGTCAAAAGGCGTGTGCTGCGAATACCAATATTGGTCACAGCCCCTCTCTCGCCTGACTCAAGAACAATAAAATCCCCAAGTTTATACGGTGCATCAGCCATGATAAATACGCCTGAAAACAAATTGGCCAAAGTATCTTTTGCGGCAAAGGAGATGGCAAGACCTAATATACCGGCAGAAGCTACCCAGGCTGTCAGATCGATATCCCAGACCAGAAAAATAATATAAATCGACAGGCCTGCTACCACAAGAACCAACAGATTGCTGAACAACGGCAGTGTACGGTCCTGTATCAAATTGAACCGACTTTCGTCGTCACTCAAAAGGTTGAGTAAAAGTTTAAGGAGTCGTGCTGCAGCCGATGCCCAGAGAAATACAGCCACGGTTTTCAAGCCACCCAGAGTGATAAAACTTATGCTCTCTTTAAACTCCAATCTTTCCGTGGCCAGGGCAAGTCC
>JAGLNZ010000617.1 GCA_023139225.1 Desulfobacula sp.
GAAGATCCCTGGGAAAGACTTCGAACGCTGAAAAGATACTTTAAAAAAACTCCGTTTTCAATGCTCCTGAGGGGGCAGAATCTTGTGGGGTATAGAAACTATGCAGATGATGTGGCAAAGCTGTTTGTGAAAAAAACCGTTGACAACGGGATGGAGGTCTTCAGAACCTTTGATGCTTTAAATGATTTTAGAAATTTTGAAACTGTTGTCCCGGTGATCAAGGAGTGTGGTGCTCATTTTCAGGGCTGCATCTGCTATTCATTGACCGAGCCCAGAATGGGCGGAGATGTGTATACCCTTGACTATTATATCCGAAAAGCAAAAGAACTCGAAGATATGGGTGCGGACAGTATCTGTATCAAGGATATGGCAGGGCTTATCGCCCCCTATGACGCTTATAAACTTATTAAAGCCTTAAAAGAAAATGTCAAACCGTTGATTCATCTTCACAGTCATTTTACTTCCGGTATGTCTCCCATGACCCATTTCAAGGCCATTGAGGCAGGGGTTGATATCATTGACACCTGTATGACCCCTTATGCTTACAGAACATCCCATGCTGCCTTGGAACCCTTTGTCATGTCACTTCTGGGCACCGACAGGGACACAGGCTTTGACATCAACGCCCTGGCAGAAATCAATGAGATCCTGGAAAAGGAAGTAATGCCAAAATACAAGCACCTTCTGGATGACACCAAAGTTTCTGGTATTGATATCAACGTTCTGCTCCACCAGACACCCGGCGGTATGCTCTCCAACCTTGTGAACCAGTTAAGGGAAATGGATGCTTTGGATAAACTTGAGGAAGTCTACAAGGAGCTTCCAAGGGTCAGAAAAGAACTGGGCCAGGTTCCCCTGGTGACACCCACCAGCCAGATTGTCGGTATCCAGGCGGTCAACAATGTTCTTTTTGATACACCCGAGGAACGGTATAAAATGGTCACTGCCCAGGTAAAAGATCTTTGTTACGGACTTTATGGTAAAACAAGCATACCCATTGATCCTGAGGTGCAACAAAAAGCACTCAAAGGATATGAAAGAGGGGAAGAGCCTATCACCTGCCGACCGGCTGAAGTGCTTGAGCCTGAACTTGAAAAGGCAAAAAAAGAGATCGGAAGTCTTGCCGTGGATGATGAAGATCTTATTTTATATGCTCTTTTCCCTGTTACCGGCAAGAAATTTCTCATGCAGAAATATGGTAAGGCCCAGGTTCCTGAAAGCCTGAGACCCATCACGCTTGAAGATGTCGCAAAACAAGATGAGATGATCAAAAAAGCCAAGAATGGTGAACTGGTTGAAAAATCCAATTTGGAAAACATTCCTGAAAAGAGCGAATCAGCCCGCACATTTAATGTCTTTGTAGAGGACGAGTATTTTGAAGTGGGTGTTGATGAAGTAGGCGGCGCTCCGGTTATTACTTACGCTGCCCCGGCCCCTGCTGCTCCTGCCCAGCCGGCACCTGTTGCACCGGCAGCTCCGGTTGCCCCTGCTGCTCCTGCTGCCCCGGCTCCGGCAGCTCCAAAGCCTGCACCTGAGCCTGCAGCCAAAGAAGAACCCGCCCCTGCTGCATCGGCCGGAACGCCTGTTGCAGCGCCCATGCCGGGTATGGTGATTAAATATGAAAAAAATGTGGGTGATTCGGTTAATGAAGGTGAAACCGTTGTGGTCATTGAAGCCATGAAAATGGAGAATGCATTACCTGCGCCGACAAGCGGTGTGATTAAGGCTGTGAATTATGATAGTGGAGATTCCGTTGCCAAAGGTGATGTGCTTGCTGTGATTGAGTAGAATCAAACCCGGGTAATACCGACCAGTTTTTTGGATCTAAAAGCATACAGTTTGACATATCAAACTGTATGCTTATTTTGGGAGTCTGAAAACAAAAGACTTCCAAAGGAGATGGGTATAATGACGTTTGAGACAAAAGAAGAACTTCTTGAAAAATATATAAAAATGGACAAACCCAAATGTCCGCACTGTGATGTCGATATGACATTGTGGGAAATCCCTCCCTTTAATTTCAGCGATGGACTTGGCTGGGGCACCCCGTACATGTTTGTTTGTTTTAATAATGAATGCCCAAGCTATAAAAAAGGCTGGGACCACCTTCAGGAAACCATGGAAGCACCGGCATCCTATCGGTGCTATGTTGAACCGGGAAAGAAAAATTTTGGGTACATGCCCGTATTCAGCCCCGTGGGAGCCACGGGTGGAAAACTGGATGATGAAGTTCTGATCCGGGAAGAAGCAAAAAAGGAATTGTTAAAACAGACGTTCTCTGTTTTAACGGATTATTATATTTCAAAGGACTGGGATGAAATTTTAAAAATTTGCCTTGACCCTAAAATTCCGCCCAAAGCACGGCTGAAGGCGGCCCAAATGGTTGGAGAACTTGGCGATGAGGATGCAGCAGAGCATTTGCTCAATCATAAATTTCCCACCCCTGTCCTGCAGGAAGGGGTGAAAAAAGCCATAGAGCAGCTTCATGAAAGACATTATACCCG
>JAGLNZ010000618.1 GCA_023139225.1 Desulfobacula sp.
TTAAAGGAGCGGTAAATGATCATTTCCCGCTCCTTTCTGCTTTCATCAAGGGGTACAAATTTAATGGATTGAATCATTTTAAGCGCCTCTTGTTTTGACGGAATCGCATCAAGGCCCTGTCCTGCGTTTTTCCCGGAAAGCGTATCCAATACCATGGCATCCCTTGCATCCGTTGAAACGGCAAAGGGGATCTGATAGTCATAAACCAATCTTGCACCAGCCAGAATTTCCCTTTCATAGGATCCGATGGAGCCGGCCACACAGGTAATGGCCATCAAGGCCTTGTCTTTGGAATATACAATCAGATCAATGGCTGAAACATAGTCTTCGCCTTTAAACTGGACAATCAGTTCTTCATCCACCCGTATATCTTGTTTTGCATATCCCTTCTCATTGACCAGAAATTTTTCAAATATCTGCCTGCTGGCCTCAGGGCCTACATTTCTTACTGCTTCTCCGGTAACGTAATCGGTAATAATATAATCAAAATTCATATTAAAGATGTTCCTGTCATTTCAAAAGGTTGTTCTATATTCAATATCTTGAGAACGGTTGGTGCGATATCACCAAGAATACCGTCCCTCATTGATATATCTTTAAAATTATTTCCTGCCAGTATCAATCTTACAGGGTTTAAAGTGTGGGCAGTGTGAGGAGAGCCGTCAGGTGCAATCATCTGTTCTGAATTCCCATGGTCAGCGGTTACCAATGCTGTTCCACCTGTTTCCCATATGGCCTCAACAACCTTTTGTACACATTTGTCCACAGCTTCACATCCTTTGATGGCAGCGTTCAGAATTCCGGTGTGTCCCACCATGTCCATATTTGCAAAATTGAGTATAATAAACCCAAATTCTTTTGACCTGATTTTTTCACAGGCTTTTTCAGCAACTTTAAAAGCACTCATTTGGGGTTTCTCATCATAGGTTGCCACATCTCTGGGAGAAGGAATCAGTATTCTTTTTTCCCCGTCAAAAACCTTTTCATCGCCGCCATTAAAAAAATAGGTGACATGGGCATATTTTTCAGTTTCAGCAATTCGAAGCTGGGAAATATTGTTCCGGCTCAATATTTCTCCAAGAATATTATCAAGATGCTGGGGAGCAAAGGCTACCGGCAGATCAAAGGTTTCATCATACTGTGTCATGCAGACAAACCCTGCAAGATCTGGACTTTTTTCCCTTTTAAACTCACTAAAGTCTGATTCTATAAAGCACCTTGTGATCTCTTTTGCCCGATCAGCCCGGAAATTAAAAAAAATAATCCCGTCTCCATCGGCAATTACACCATTTGGAGTATCCTTTATGGAATGATCATCTCCAAGAAAAACAGGGCTGATAAACTCATCGGTCTGACCTGAATCATAGGCGTTTTGTATGGCGTTAACCGCAGTTTGTTCGATCATGCCCGCAGATTTTGTAAAAAGATTGTATGCTTTTTCAACCCTGTCCCATCTGGTATCGCGATCCATGGCCCAGTAGCGGCCGACAATAGAGGCAATTTTGCCATACTTATGAATATCCAGATAGTCCTGCAGCTGTTGAGCATACTGAATACCGCTGGTGGGTGAGGTATCCCGGCCGTCAAGAATCGGATGGATAAAAAGGTGTTTAACATTGGTCTGTTTTGCCATATCAATCAGGGCAAACAAATGACTGATGTGACTGTGTACACCACCGTCCGACAGCAGCCCCATGAGGTGGAGGCTGTTCCCTGACTTTGAAATCTGTGTCATGATATCTAAAAGTTCGGGGGTTTTAAAAAAAGTTTGATCCTTAATGGCCTGATTGATTCTTACAAAACTCTGCAGCACTTTCCGGCCTGCACCCATATTCATATGACCGACTTCCGAGTTGCCCATGGTTCCGTCAGGAAGGCCGACTGATTGGCCTGAGCACAGAAGCTTGCAGCTGGAAAAATTTTTTAACAAAGAATCCAAAAAAGGTGTGTCGGCCAGGGCAAAGGCATTTCCTTTGTCTGTATCATTAATACCCCAACCGTCAAGAATCATTAAAATATTGACAGGGGACGATTTAGAATCCATCACAGGTTCTCCCCGGGTTCATATGCTGCGCTGAATTCAGTAAGATCAATGGTTGGCGCGTCAGCCCACAAGCCTTCGATATCATAGAAAGCTTTTTTTTCGGATTCAAAAATATGAATAATGACATCTCCATAATCGAGCAAAGCCCACTGCCCTTCTTTGACGCCTTCAATACCAATGGCTTTAATTTTCAGATTCTTCAGGCTTTTAATCAAATGCTGGGCAATGGCAGTTACCTGGCGTTGGGACATGCCTTCAATAATAACAAGGGTGTCCGTATAAGAGGTAAGTTGTGTTACATCAATGGCGGTAATTGATTTTGCCTTTCTCTCAAATGCAGGAATCAG
>JAGLNZ010000619.1 GCA_023139225.1 Desulfobacula sp.
AACTTCAGAGTCATGCAGAAGGAAGTAAAATGTAATTTAAGTCTTTTTAAAGACCATTATATTTTAAGAGGATATTAGAAGAAGAGGGCTGTCACTTGGTTAAAGAGGCAGCCCTCTTTCTTATGCAGTGCTGTTAACTTGAAATCATTATGAACCGCTCTGGTTCAATTTAAGGATGATACCATACACCTGTTTTTTTGACACCTTGAATTCTTTTGAAATCTGTCCGGCTAAATCTGATGTGCCAAGATCGGTGGTCGAAAGTCTATCAAGAATAATTTTTTCAAGATCTTCTTGATCTATTATTTTTTTTTCTGATTGACCCTGAACAAACAGGGAGCATTCTCCTTTAATGGTTTCTTTTTCATTTAATTTTTGAAGAATTTCAGATAGCATCCCCCTGATGTATTCTTCATGGATTTTGGTGATTTCCCTTGCAAGACATGCCTTTCGATCTCCAAAGATGTTGAGCATGTTTTCAATGAGGGTTTTAATACGTCTTGGGGATTCATAAAAGATAAGGGTTGGGGTTTGATTTTTTATGGTCTCAAGGGCTTGTTTTTGTTTTTGTTGTTTTTTGGGCAAAAATCCCAGGAACAAAAATGAATCGGTTGGAAGCCCTGAAACACTTAACCCTGCAATGGCGGCACTGCATCCCGGGATGGGAATGACGCTGATCTGTTCTTTGGCAACGGCTGTGACAAGCTTATATCCCGGATCGGAGATAGAGGGGGTACCGGCATCACAAATCAGAGCAATATTGAGATTGTTTTTTAAATGGGTGATGAGTTGGGGGATTTTTTTTATTTCATTGTGTTCATGACATGAAATAAGCGGTGACCCGATGTCATAGTGAGACAGAAGTCTTTTTGAATGCCGGGTATCTTCGGCTGCAATCAGATCGACTTGTTTTAAAATTTTAAGTGCTCTGAAAGTAATATCTTCAAGGTTTCCCACGGGGGTTGCAACAATATAGAGGGTTCCGTATGAATTTTGATTGTCCATTTTATTGGGCCTGGAATGCGTTTTTAATTAAATTAATGTCAAAACCACTATCCTTTTTTAAAACCTCAACCACATCGAATCGAACCCTTGAATTGTGTTGTTTTGTTTTTTTAAGATAAAAGGATGCACCCAGAATAATTTTTTTTTGTTTTGAATAATTGACTGATTCTCTTGGCAGTCCCTTTTTTAGGCTGCGTCTGGTTTTGACTTCGACAAAACAGATCGTGTTGCTATCTTTGGCAATAATGTCTATTTCTGCAAGTTTTGTTCGATAGTTGGTCTCAAGAATGGTAAATCCCCGGGCTTGAAGAAAGGATATGGCTGCTGTTTCACCTTGGCGCCCCAGAGATTGTCGGTTATCCGGCATTAATCACCTCTTTTACACCCTTGAAAGTGCGCCTGTGAACAGGGCAGGGGCCATGTTCTAAAATTGCTTTTTTGTGTGCTTTGGTGGGATAGCCTTTGTGTTGGATAAAATTGTATTGGGGATATGTTTTATCAAGCTGTTTCATCATGGCATCCCTTGTTACTTTTGCAATGATGGATGCGGCAGCAATGGAAATACTTTTGGAATCCCCTTTGATCAAAGCTGCCTGGTCAATATTCATGTCTATGGTGAATTTACCGTCAATAAGAAGAAAATCCGGCGGGTTTAAAAGATTTTTAACGGCGCGCTTCATGGAAAGCAAGGATGCTTGAAGAATATTGATTTGATCGATCTCGTCGTGGGAGGATATCCCGGTGGCAACACAAATGGCCTGTTCTTTGATAAGAGGGAAAAGAGCAGCTCTTTTTTTTTCTGTCAGCTTTTTGGAATCATCAATCCCTTCACAGGAAAAATTGTGTGGCAAAATTACGGCAGCAGACACGACAGGGCCGGCAAGGGGTCCCCTGCCGGCCTCATCAACACCTGCTATTATTTTATACCCGCGGGCTTTGGCTTCGTGTTCAAATTGCCACATTAAGCAAATCGTTTTTCTTTAATCCTGGCCGCTTTACCACGCAGATTTCTAAGATAGTAAAGTTTGGATCTTCTAACCCGACCCTTTGTTACCACTTCAATTTTATCAATGGCAGGGGAAAAAAGTGGAAATATTCTTTCTACACCTATGCCACCGGCAATTTTTCTTACAGTAAAACGAGCGCTTGCATATCCTTTGGTTTTTTTAATGACTACTCCCTGGAATACCTGGATACGCTCTTTTTCACCTTCCCTGATTTTTACATGTACTTTGACGGTATCCCCTGAGCTAAATTCAGGGATATCAAGACGCATCTGTTCTTTTTCTAATTTTTCGATTAGATTACTCATTTGTTCCTCCTAAGATCCTTCCCTTTTGGCAAACATGAATATATATTTTATCTGCCATTTAAAATTCTGTCTAAATATATTGATGCAGCAGACCTGACAGAAAGGTGATTGTATTCCGTACTCCCGAAAATCGGGTCTAAAATAAAATCACATGTATCAATCAATTCATCTGCCAGCCCCCATGCCGTTCCAAAAACAAGGACATGGGACGCTTTATTCTCAAATTTTTGCCTTAATAGTTCAGTTGTTATTGAACCTTGTACTTTTTTTGCGCTTGTGGCAATGGTTACAACCGGTTCCTTTCTTTCTTGTCCAATCAATTTGACTGCATCCTCAAATGTATTAGTCACCCGAATGAGTTCAAGTGCTTTTTTTCTGTCCGGGTTAAGCTTGCCGCCAATTCCATTTGTCCAGTGTTCAATCACCTGTGTGGCAAGTATTGCCTGGTCTTCATAAGGGGTTACCACGTAAAACCCTTTTACACCGAAGGTGATGGATGCCCTTGCAATATCATGCAAATCTATGGTTGTCAGGGCTGATCCAATGGGCTGATCCTTTTTGTTCATCACAGGAAAATGGATCAATGCCACATAAAGGTTACTCATTAACAAAGGTTTCCAGCTCCCGGCACCATTGTTTTAAAATTTTTTTTTCTTCTCCGTTCAGCCTGTTTTTTTTGAAAAGGTCCGGTCGTTTCAGAAACGTTCGTTCAAGAGAAGATTTTTTTCTCCACTGCCTTATCTTTTCATGATTCCCTGACAAAAGCACACTGGGAACCTTTATCCCTTCAAAATTTTCCGGTCTTGTATATTGTGCATACTCAAGCCGGTCATCCGTAAATGAATCCGATTGACAAGATTCACAGCTTCCCAGAACCCCGGGGATGAGTCTGGCAATTGAATCAATGATGACCATGGATGCAAGTTCTCCCCCTGTCATGACATAATCCCCGATGGAGATTTCTTCATCAACAAGCGTGGTGTATATCCTTTCATCAATCCCTTCATACCTGCCACAGACAAAAATAAGCCCCTCGTTACGACAGGCAAGTTCCCGGGCTTTATCCTGGTTGAACCTTTCTCCTTGGGGGGTCATTAATATTACCTGTGATTCAGGAGTTCTTTTTTTGGCATCTAAAATAGCGGCCTGTAATGGCTCAGGCTTCATTATCATACCGCTTCCACCGCCATAGGGCCTGTCATC
>JAGLNZ010000062.1 GCA_023139225.1 Desulfobacula sp.
AACATGCTGTCCGGCCAGTGAAGCATTCTTGTTTCAATAAACGAAAATGTTCTGTTCCCTATTTTGAGTTCATCACCACTTCCTACAACCTGAAGATTAAAGTCAAGGTTATAGTGGCTTTTCAGGTTTTTTGCACCCATTTTTGAACAATAGACGGGTTTGTCTTTCCCGATGATCTGCATCAGTTTGGGAAGGGCTCCTGTATGGTCCATTTCCGTATGATTACTGATAATTATATCAATTTTTTTCGGGTCAATAATTCTGCTGATATTGGAAAGCAGTTCATCACCAAATTTTTCTTTTACCGTATCAATGAGAACGTTTTTTTCGCCAAGCACCAGAAATGCATTATAGGTTGTGCCTTCATAGGTGGAATAGCCATGAAAATCTCTGATATCCCAGTCGCGGCATCCAACGGAATATATCCCGTCCGCTATTTCAATGGGTTTATACATTTATTCTTCGCCTCCAATAATTAAATGATAATCAATTTATAATGTCAGTTAAATCTGTATTATTGTTCTCAAATAATGCAAAGAGTGTGCCTTAAATTTTAAGTTTTTTTGTCCTGACAAAAAGGGTTTTAACTTGAAGATTATTATTATAGTATAAGATACGTAAAATCAATAAATCATTTATTCAATAGAGTACAACATGAGTCATAATATTTATATTAAAAAATCAAAGATAAAAACAAGCGTTGAAACTCTTTTTTTGTGGCATTCGGCAAATGGGGCCATATCAAGACTGACACCGCCATGGGCACCCTTGAAAATGATCGCACGCAAAGGTGACGGTATCAAAAAGGGAGCAAAAGTAAGATTCCGGTTACGTTTTTTTAAAATACCCATGATCTGGGAGGCCGAGCATATCGATTATCAGGAAAACAAATTGTTCAAAGACCGGCAGATAAAGGGACCGTTTTCCAAATGGGAACATACCCATAGATTTATATCGGATGGTAAAGAAAATTCAATCATGGAAGATAAGATCGAATTTAAACTGCCGTTTGGATTTTTAAGCAGGCCGTTTTATGGGTTTGCCAAAAAAGAGTTTAAAAGGATTTTTAAGTACAGGCACAGAGTACTCAAATATGACCTTGAACATCATGTAGGCAAAACCAAAAAGAAAAGAATTCTTATTTCCGGTGCCAGTGGAACCATAGGAAGCACACTGGTCCCTTTTTTGAGAACCTGCGGCCATGAGGTGATCCGGCTGGTTAGAAAACAGGAAAATCTTTTAGATGATGAAGTTTTCTGGGATCCGTACAACGGTATTCTTGACCTTGAAAAGGCAGGGCCCATTGATGCTGTTATCAATTTCAACGGTGTGGATATTTCAAGGGGCAGGTGGACAAACAGGCAAAAAAAACGGATTATTGATTCCAGGATAATTCCAACCCGGCTGCTGGTAAAGAAAATGGCAGACCTTGAGCCAAAACCTGCAATTTTTATTTCTACTTCTGCCATCGGCTTTTATGGCGAAGGAGGCAATGAAATCCTAACCGAAACCGCTGATATGGGAGATTGTTTTATTTCCAGGGTTTGCAGACAATGGGAAGATGCATCCATCAAAGCCCAAAGCTCGGGTATCAGGACCATTCAGCTCAGAATCGGTGTGGTGCTTACCCCAGCCGGCGGAGCCCTTAAGAGAATGGAGCTGCCGTTTAAAACAGGCTGTGGAGTCAAACTTTCCCATGGCAGACAATATATGAGCTGGATCAGTATGGAGGATGTATTGTCAGGCATCCTGTACATATTGGATAATCATAAAATTAAAGGGCCCGTAAATCTGGCCGCCCCGAATCCTGTCACAAATATTGAGTTTTCAAAAACACTGGCCGGGGTTTTTTCAAAAAAAGTATTTTTTACTATTCCAAAATTTCTGGCTGCAGCCTTGTGGGGGGAAATGGGAAAGGAAACCCTTTTAACCAGTGCACGGGTAAAACCTGAAAAGCTTTTGGATAATGGATTTATATTTCAGCATAAAACACTTTTGCCTGCATTAAAAGATATGCTTGGCAGATAGGATGTATTTTTTTAAATGAATATCAAATTAAAAATATTATTTTCCATATTAATGATCACAGCCCTTATTTTCGGGTTCATTCATATTTATTTCCCGGCAGACAATTATAGTTTTGAAAGGCTTCATATTTTCCTTTTTAATCTTTGTACCGGGGGAACCATTCTCCTGTATTATACGCAGGGCAGGGTAAAAGTATCCAAAACCATCAAGCTTTTTTTCCTGGGCTCATTAATCTATGCATTCTCAGCCTTTTTTAAAATCTATCCTGTTACCATCCTTATCTCGGTTCCGCTGTTTGTGCTGGTGGAAAAAATTCGTATCGAAAAATTTTCCCTTGTTCCAATACAGTTTATCAGTCTCAAAGAACCCGTGTCCGAAAAATTTCACCAGGCATCCTTGTTGTGCCTTTCCATGGGGATTGTCATGGCAAGCCTGGTTATTTTAAACAATGAATACTTTAAGTTTGTGACCATGGAAAAGCTGACCCTGAATACATTCTTTTTAGGATTTTCTTTCCCATTGTCTTTGATCACACTTTCTCTGGTTTTTTCAATGTTGAAAAAAATAGAAGGCTCGTCCGCCAAGGTGGTTATGGAGGTTTGTTTCTGGACCATTACCCTTGGGGTGATCATCTTTTTTGTTTTTATTTTACTTGAAAGGTTTATTCCCCAGATTTTTGTAACGTTTGCACTTTTCATGGCCGTTGTCACAGTCTTTTTTCTTTACACGAAATTTGCTGATAAAATTCAGCAGAAACTTTTTTTAACCTCAGGCATTGGATTTTTGATTTTAACGGCCATATCAGGGATTGGTTACATATTTATGCAGATGTCCCAGGGATATGATCCGCAAAAAATAAAATGGCTGCTTCATATGCATGTGTTTGCTTCGTTATACGGCTGGAATCTCTGCGGTCTGTCCGTTATCTGCAGGTTTGACGATTTCCCCATAAGACTGCATTCTTCAACTGTGATAGGTGTTCACTGGCTGACAGCTATTGTTCTTGCACCTTTGGGCGTTTTTTACCCCTGGTTTGCAATCCTTGCCATCATTGGATATTCTTTTATTACACTAATCCTGTTTTTTAGCACCAATAAAAGGAAAATTGCACATGAGTAACCGGGAAAAACTTAAGCAGTTTTTAAGCCTTTTTACAAGCAGTTCAAAAGTACTTGTGGTGATCAATGCCGACCCCGATGCCATTGCCAGTGCCATGGCGGTTAAAAGGCTGTTGTGGCGAAAGGTAAGTGAGGTGTCCATTGCCCATTTCAATAAGATCAGCCGGCCGGATAACCTTGCAATGATTGAATATACGGAACCAGGGCTGGTGGCGCTTGATGATATAAAAAAACAAGATTTTACTACCTTTGTTGTGGTGGACTCCCAGCCTGATCATAATGAACGGTTTTCCCAATTTTCCTATGATGCCATCATCGATCATCATCCGATAACCTGTGAGGATGCTGCATATGTTGATATTCGACCGGATTATGGAGCCTGCTCCACCATTATGACGGAATATCTTAAATCAAAAAAAACAAAATTTTCTTCCAGACTTGCCGCAGCCCTGATGCTGGGGATTAAAACCGATACATCTGATTTTACACGGCAGGCAAGCCTGAGAGATATCAGGGCATTTCAATACCTTTATCAGTTTGCTGATAATAATATTGTTACCAAGGTTGAAAGAGCGGCTTTGACCCAGGAGGATTTAAATTTTTTAGGGTGTGCCATAAAACAAAGAAAAGTGATTAACAACCGTGTCTTTTTCCATGCAGGAAACATAACCAAACCCGATGAACTGGTTGTTGTGGCAGATTTTTTCTTAACCCTTGCAAGGATTAACTGGAGTATTATTTCCGGTGTTTATGACAAAAAATTAATCATTGTCATGCGAAATGACGGATTAAGAAAAGGTGCGGGCAATACGGCAAAAGAAGCGTTTTCCATGTATGGTTCAGCCGGTGGCCATAAAACAATGGCCAGGGCGGAGCTTGATTTAAAGCTGATTCGAAAAGAAATCAAAGCTGTTGGGAAAAAAGCCCTTGGAGACTGGATTATATCGGTTATTAAAAAGACAGCCGGTAAAAAGATCAAATAATTTATTTTTAAAAGGGGTTGATTATCAAACAAAAGCCGGACAGGGAAAAAGCATTATTCACCAGTGAACAGCGGTACCGGACCCTTGTTGAAAACATGGGGGACGGGTTAAGCGAGATTGATGAAAATCAGGTTACCACCTATGCCAATGAAATGCTCTGCCAAATGTGGGGGCGTTCAATGGATGAAATTATTGGAAAGAAAGTCGATCAATTTTTAGATGACGATAATAAGAAAATTCTTGCCCGACAACTTGAAAAGCGGCGGAAAGGGGAGAGAAGATCCTATGAAATTATCTGGACAAAAAAAGACGGCTCGAAACTTCATACCATTATGACCCCGACCCCTTATTTTGATTCCAAAGGAAATTTTAAGGGCAGCTTTGCCGTCATCACAGATATTTCAAAGCAGAAAAAAGAAAGAAATCTGCTTGAGATGATGGTAAAACAAAGAACCCGGGAGCTTGAGAATAAAACAAAAAGCATTGAAGAAGTAAATACCGCCCTAAGGGTTTTGTTAAAGAAAAGAGAAGAAGACAAGAATATCCTTGAAGAAAGAATGCTGCTGAATGTCAGAGAGCTTATTATGCCCTATATTGAAAGAATGAGGGAAGCACAGCTCAACCAGAGGCAGCAAGGGTGTCTTGATGTTATGGAATCAACTTTGAACGACATTGTCTCCCCGTTTCTGCATAAGCTTTCCCTGGAATTTTTAAATCTCACCCCTTCTGAAATCCAAGTGGCCAATCTGGTAAAATTCGGGAAGACCACCAAGGAAATCGCCGGGATTTTAAATTTATCCGGGAAAACCATTGAGTTCTATCGCAAGAGTATTCGGAAAAAGACCGGAATTACAAATAAAAACATAAACCTTCGAACCTTTCTTTCTTCCAGGCAATAACAGGTATATTTTATACCTGTTATTTACCTGAAAGATACCTCTTGTGTGTTAATTTTTCTCAAGATATAAATTAGGTTAATGATTTATTTAGTGATTTTTTTTGCAGAGAAATTTAACATTATTAAAAATAATGAAAGGAGGTGATGATTTCGTTTATAAAAGACGTGTGATAATTAATTTAAACCAAGGAGATCAGTAAAATGAAAAAATCAACGTATTTTTGGATTATCCCTTTTTTTTTAAGTGCAGTTTTTTTTACTTCAATTCTTCATGCAAAACCTATTAAATTAACCTATTCCAATTTTTTCCCCCCCACCCATATTCAAAGCATACTGGCACAGCAATGGTGTGATGAAATTAAAAAAAGAACCGATGGAAAAATCATAGTTGAATATTATCCCGCCCAGACACTGACCAAGTCAAGACAAGTTTATGACGGCGTTGTTGCAGGGCTTTCCGATATTGGAATGGCCTTGTTTGCCTATACCCGTGGAAGATTTCCCGTTATGGAAGCCGTTGATTTGCCCCTTGGGTATAATAGCGGGGTTGTAGCAACCAAAGTTGTGAATGAGGTATACAATGAATTCAAACCCAAGGAATTATCGGACACTCAGGTGATGTACCTTAATGCCCATGGTGCAGGTCTGCTTCATACCAAGGGAGTGGCTGTTCGAACCATGGATGATGCTAAAGGGCTAAAGCTCCGCGGCCATGGTACCAGCGCAAAAGTGATTCAAGCCCTTGGGGGAACAGCAGTATCTCTTCCCATGCCGGAACTTTATCCAAGCCTTCAAAAAGGTGTAGTCCAGGGTGCTATTTATCCTGTTGAAGTAAACAAAGGCTGGCGAATGGGTGAAGTAACCGATTACATTACCAAAAGTACCGTCATTGCTAATACCTCTTCTTTTTATGTTGTTATGAACAAACAGAAATGGAATTCAATTCCGGCTGATCTTCAAAAGATTATCAGCCAGATAAACCAGGAATGGATACCCAAACATGGTGATGCCTGGGATGAAAGCGACAGGATAGGCATGGAGTATTTTCTAAGCCTTGATCATCAAGTGATTGAGTTAAGTGATGCAGAAGCCAAAAGATGGAAGGAGGCAATAGAGCCTGTTATTGATCATTATATTGATAAGATGAATAAAAAAGGATTTGACGGTAAAAAAATTGTTGAATTCGTAAAATCCAGTCTGGAAAAGAATCGATAGAGATTAGAAAGCATTTGTCAGGTTGAAATATTTGGGATAGTGGGGATGTCTTTTTTCAATTGACCTCCTGAAAAGAAACAAGCCCCATTGTCCCAAACTACAATGAAGGATGAGAAGATGAATCGTCAAGAATACTGGAACCCTGTTTTGGAAACAATGCCCCTGGAAAAACTTAAAGTTTTGCAGTTTAAAAAGTTTAAGCGGATATTAACCTGGGCATATACCCATTCAAAATTTCACAAAGCACTTTATGAAAAGGCAGGGTTAACCCCTGATGATATTCGTTCCCTGGATGATATTAAAAAGATTCCAAAGGTTGAAAAATCCATGATGAGAGGAATTCAGAATAAAGATCCCTTTCCCTATGGAGATGCCCTGTGTGTCCCCCTGGAAGAGGTCTCAGCCTTCAGGCAGACCAGCGGTACCACAGGACAGCCGGTTTATCAGCCTGATACCTGGCAGGATTGGGAATGGTGGTCGGAATGCTGGTCTTTTATTTTATGGGCCCAGGGATATCGACCGTCAGATCGTGTATTTCTTCCTTTTGGATATAATATTTTCGTGGCTTTCTGGGCCGGACATTATGCTGCGGAAAAGCTGGGCTGCGAAGTTGTTCCGGGAGGTGTTCTTGACACCCAGTCCCGTATTTTAAAAATTAAAGAATTAAAGGCAACAGCCATGATGGCAACGCCCACATATATTTTAAGAATGGCGGATGTGGCTAAAAATAAGATGGGAATAGATCCAAGTTCGCTTTCCATCAACAAGATTACCTGTGCCGGAGAGCCGGGCGCCGGTATCCCCAGCACAAAGAAAAGAATGGAAGATGCCTGGGGTGCAAAAGTTTATGACCACTCCGGTGCCACGGAAATCGGTGCATGGTCATACGAGTGCGAAAACCAGCCTTGCGGTATGCATGTTAATGAAGCCATGTTTCTTGTGGAGATCGAAGATCTTCAAACCGGTGAAATTATTGAAGAACCGGGCAGAAAAGGAAAAATGATCATCACTGCCCTGGACAGGATGGCACAGCCCTGTATCCGGTTTGATTCCAAAGATGTGATAGAATGGGATTCTCAGCCTTGTACATGCGGCCGGTCATTCAGGCTGATCAAAGGCGGTGTCATTGGCCGGGCCGATGATATTACAAAGGTGAAAGGAGTGCTGCTTTCCCCTGGCTCCATAGAAGAGGTGGTCAGATCCATCAAAGGCCTTGGTGACGAGTTTGAGGTTATTGTGGACAAACAAGGGGATGTCGACAGGATAAAGCTGAAAGTCGAACTCATGCCGGAAGTGACAAGATTGAGTATTGAAAATATTTTAAAAGACCAACTCAGGCTGAAAACAAACCTGGGGTATCAAATTGAATACTATGATTACGGCAGCCTGCCAAGGTATGAAGTAAAGGCAAAACGGTTTAAGGATTTGCGAAAAAAAAATTTCAGTAAAAAGGAATAAAGGCCATGGAAAATTTCTCCAACTTGAATGTAATTAATGATAAAATCCTTAAAATAAAACAATTGCTGACTGAACTTGAAGCAGAAGCAGAGCAGTTTCCTGCGCTGTCAAGGAATTCAAAAAGAGCTTTGGTAAGTATAAAAATGCTGGAATTAAATATTTCGGATATCCTGGCGTTTGACCTGATTGAATCATAAGGGGTATAAACGCCATTATCTGTACAATTTCGGGGGCCGGCACTTTATTCAAAAATGATGTTGTCAGCCCCCTTTTTTTTTGATAGCCATTGGGTGTTATTAGACTGTACTCTTAGTTCAAAATTTAGAG
>JAGLNZ010000620.1 GCA_023139225.1 Desulfobacula sp.
TTTTGGCTTTAGAGTTGATTTTGGCGAAAATAGGCGTTAAGATTAAAACAATAGATAATAAACGCTTAGACTGAAACTATCTTTAAAGGCCAATGAATGGAATCCGAATATCAACATAAAGTACTTGTTGTTGACGATGAAGAGCAGATCGGCAAAGCCATTGGCCGTATCCTGCAAAAAGAAAAGATCGAGTATGTTTTTGCAACCAGCGCTGAATCAGCTTTGGAGGAAATAAAGAAAACAACCCCTCCTTTTTCCTTAATTATTTCTGACCAACGCATGCCGGGCATGCAGGGGACTCAACTGCTTGAACAGGCAACAACCCTCACTCCCGACACCGTCCGGTTTTTGATGACGGGCTATTCTGAAATGCAAACCATTATTAATGCCGTCAATAAGGGAGCAATCCAAAGGTATATTGCCAAGCCATGGGAGCATGATGATTTTGTCAATGCAATCAAATCGGGTATTAAACGTTATGAATTGTTTCTGGATAATAAAAAGCTTTTAATGCTTGCTAAAAAACAAAATGCTAAATTATATGAACTAAGTTGTGAGTTGATGGAAACAACAAAAAGTCAAAACAAAGCAATCCATGAGCTTGACAATGATATTCAAACAATTGAAAAAGAAATCGAAGCTTTTTCCTTTCAAGCACCCGTTAACCCGGATACGCTTATAAACGAGATCGAAAACAGCGTAAAGGACGATAATGGTGTTGATTGCGAAAAAATTGAAACCCTTTTTTCAGACACAATTAAGGGGCTTTATGGTCAATTTTGCGAGATCGCTTATCGAAGCGGCTTTGAGATGCCTGATATAGAAGGCCAGATTCAATGACGGAAAAGAAAAAACCAAAGATTCTTATTTTGGAAAGTAATGATGCCGTCCGGGACCATGTGGAATCAATTTTATCCCGGGAGGGGTGGGATGTCACTTGTGAGCGGGCTTCCAAAGATGCATTGAACACACTGAGTCAATCTAAAAAAGTGTTGTTTGCTTTGTTTATCAGTAATTTTAAATTGCCCAAAATGGAAGGCGATGATATTTTACAAAAGGTAAAATCTATTTCACCATTAACTCAAAGAATGCTGCTGATACCTGCTAATAAACCCGATACCTTGATCAGCGCCATTAATAAAGCTGAAATCAACGCTTGTATCACCTCCCCGTTTAATGATGAAGATCTGATTGATCAGGCCAAAACCTGTTTAAAACATTTCAAACATGCATTAAAAAGACAACGACTGAAACGGGTAACCGTGTACCAGAATAAGCAAATGTTTAAAATTGCACAAAATCTTAAGAAAAAAGATAATGCCTATAAACATCTTATTGATGAAAAAAAAGCACAAAAATTGATGCTGAAATCAAAAAAAAGAAAGGCGGAAAACAAGAATGATTTAAATACAAATATCACTCTTTTAAGCCTGCTGGAACATAAAGGGATAAGGCCTGCACCGGATGTATTTGAAAATGAGTTTGTTTCTATTTGTAAAATTATTAAAGACTTGTTTGATCAGGTGACAACCCGCCATCATTCAGATCCTGTGAGCCTTAATCTGGGAAAAATTTTAAACAAAGACAAGCATTCTGATGATACAGCGGATAAGGATAAAGACACGATAGAACAACCTGAAAATGATCAAACCGATTCTAAGGAACCCAATGGAGAAGAACCGGATTCCCAAAAAAATCTTCCTGAAGATGAACCCATCTTGTCCGAACTCATGGAAAAAATTTTAAAACAGGCTTTCACCCGTACGATGAATACGGGGGTTCAAACTTTGAGCAAATCACCTGAACCGGATGATATCGTCACCGATACGACAGATAACATTCTTGAAGAATATTTTGAAATTTTAATTTGTGAAAATCAGACCAAGGCATATATTAAAAAAATAAAGGACCTTGACAGCAACTGCCCACAACCGGATCTTTCCGACCTTTTAAATTTGCTCGGGCAAAAACAGATTTCCTATGGCATACTTGATAATGAGGCCATTGAAACCTGGATTTCAAAATCATTTACGCAAAAAATTATTATTGCAAAAGGAGAAGAGGCTGTTCATGGACGTGATGGAGAGATAAAATTTCATTTTGAAACAAATTTTACAAACCCCGGAAAAATCAGTGAGGACGGAAGTATTGATTTCAGGGAAAGGGGAGAAATCCCATACATCCACAAAGAGGATCTCTTAGCAGTTAAGACGCCGCCAAGGCAAGGCAAATCCGGAATCAGTGTTTCCGGTGTTCCCATACCGGTTGATGAAGTGATTGACCCTGTTTTCAT
>JAGLNZ010000621.1 GCA_023139225.1 Desulfobacula sp.
ATAACGACCCCGGGATTCTCTATTCTCAGGGCCATATCCGGCATATTGGGCGCCGGCCCCAGATATTCATGCAGATCTTTCTGGCTCACAACAAAATTTTTAGATTCTCCTTCGGCGATCTTGCTTGCAACCCCCCTGCATATCGATCCGATATTCCTTTCCAGATTCCGCAGCCCCGATTCCCTTGTATATCCTGAAATAATCTTTTTAACCGCACTGGATGTAATTTTAATATGGGTTGATTTCAGGCCGTTGGCTTGTCTTTGCCTGGGAATCAGATACCGGGTGGCAATTTTTAATTTTTCTTCCTCGGTATATCCGCTTAGCTCCAGAACCTCCATCCTGTCCCGCAGGGGGGCGGGGATGGTATGAAGCACATTTGCCGTGGTTAAAAACATCACATCGGAAAGATCAAAAGGTACATCCAGATAATGATCTGAAAACGAAAAGTTCTGCTCCGGGTCCAGAACTTCCAGAAGAGCGGAAGAAGGATCACCATGATAGGATGAATCCACCTTGTCTATCTCATCCAGCATGAACACGGGATTTTTTGTACCGGCTTTTCTCAAATGCTGAATTATCCTTCCCGGAAGTGCGCCCACATAGGTCCTTCTATGTCCTCTGATTTCAGCTTCATCGCGAAGCCCGCCAAGGGCTATTCTGACAAACTGCCGGCCCAGGGCGCGGGCTATAGATCTGCCAAGGGATGTTTTTCCGGTTCCAGGCGGGCCGAAAAAGCAGAGGATCGGGCCTTTTGAATCATCTTTCAGTTTTCGGACAGCCAAATATTCAAGAATTCTTTTTTTAGGCTTTTCAAGGCCATAATGATCATTATTCAGTATTCTTCTTGCCTCTTTAATGTCCAGCTTGTCTTTAGAACTCTCATTCCAGGGTAATGATGTCAGCCAGTCAAGATAGGTTGATGCCACCACATATTCAGAAGAAGAAGGGTGCATCCGTGACAGGCGCTGCAACTCTCGTTCCGCTTCTTTTTTCGCCTCCTGGGGTAAATCTTTTTCTTCAATTTTCGCTCGGTATTCTTTTATCTCAACACTTTCGTCTCCTGTTTCACCCAATTCCTCTTTAATGGCTTTGAGCTGCTGACGAAGATAGTATTCGCGTTGCCTTTTATCCATATCTTCTTTTACCTGGTTTTGAATCTTGGAGCCCATTTCAAGAATCTCCAATTGATCATTCACCAGCCGGGTCACTTTTCTCAAGCGCTTATTGACATCCAGCAACTCGATAACCTTTTGTTTTTCCAAAACAGGGGCATTAATGGTGGAGGCCACCATATCCGCCAGGACATTGGGTTCCTGCAATGATTTGATCATATGGCCCATTTCTGACGGAAGCCCCGGAGACAGGTCTACGACTTTCTCATACTGTTCGATAATATTGGCCATCAAAGCCCTGTTTTCTTTGTTCCTATCGGCATTTCTACTTTTCATGACATCAATTCTGGCCTGCATATATTTTTTGTCCTGTAGAAACTCTTTGACTTTGAAACGGTTTAAGCCCTGTATTAAAAGCTGGGCTTTATCATCTTCCATTTTAGACATTTTCAAAATAATGGCCACTGTACCGATCCTGTGGAGATCCTCTGCCGTATGTCTTGAATCAATATCCGATCTCTTGGATAAAAGCAGTCCCAGCATTCGATTCCCCGACATGGCCTCATCAATCAGCTCGACTGCTTCATTTTGAATCAATACCAGGGGCAGTACCATTTTCGGGAAAAGATTGGTGTCAACAATGGGAAGGATAGGTATAATGTCCGGGATGTTATCTGATGTTATATTGGGTGAGGGTGACTTAAGATCATCCATTATAGTCTGGTTCCTTTTGGAATCTATGGCTTAAATGAAATCTATGGAAACATTTCGTTTACTCTTAATATTTTCGGTAAACAATTTTCCAAAAACAAGCTCTAAAAAGCCATTGGAAAATGTAGCCGATACTTTTTCAACATCAATAACACTTGGCAGATACAGTACCCGTTCAAACTGTCCGAATTGTATTTCTGCAAGCCTGTATGTTGCTGTCCGGTCAGGATGATTACTTTTTCTGCTTCCTGTAATCTTTACGGCTTTGTTACTCACTTCAATAACAATATCTTCTTTTCTTACGCCTGCTATCTCAGCCTGGATAATAATTTTGTTTCTTGTTTCAAATATATCCATCTGGGGCTTCCATATCCTCGCTGAAAAACAGAACATGGGATTGACGGATTGAAACATCTCTTCAAAAGATTTTTCTTTTGCTGCCTGTGTCTCAATATTATCTCCAAACCGAATTTCTATGTGTTTCATATAAAACTCCTGATGATACTGTTAAATCGATCATCTGATGATCTTGTAAAGATAACATTTGAATCAAATCTTGTAAAGCTGTATATAATAAAGACCATTTCACAAAAAACTTTTAAACACTTAAAATAGAATCCATGTGAAGGTAAATGCATTTTCCATACCGGATGATTTTTTTTAAATTAGCTGATAAATTTTAGCATTTTCAAGAACCCGGGATTGAAGGCTCAAGCCAAGGCTGAGCTCATTGCAGGGGCCACGGAGGGATTTTGAAATACCATGGCAATGGTGCTTGCCAACGTCAAATATTTGTCTATGTCAATTACCTGTCAAATTTATAACAAAACAACCCAGAATGTAATGGCATAGGAGAATGACATTGCAGCAATGATGAGAAAATTATTTCATATTTTAAGGCAAAAAACTTCCCAACCAGCAGAACCATAATAGTTTTTATGTGTTATCAAGGATCTTGCGCAGGGCTCTTGAAAACTGATTCAAAGAAAATGGCTTTTGAATAAAGCCATGGCATCCCCGGTTTAAAAACCCCTCTATCTTATCATCAACTGCATACCCTGTGGATATCAGTATTTTAGCATCCTCCCGGATATTTTTAATCTGGGCAAACGCCTGCTTCCCGTTCATTTTCGGCATGATCAGATCAAGGACGACCAAAGAAATTTCATCTTGATAGATCCTGAATATCTCCACCGCCTCCAACCCGTTTCGGGCGATAATCGGTTTATATCCGAGCTTTTCCAAAAAATTCTTGCCCACATTAATAATTTCTTCTTCGTCATCCACCAGCAGCACGGTTTCAGAGCCTTTCTCCATTTGCTCAAAGGTTTGCGATTCTTCTTTTATCTCTTCTACCTGGATATTGTCGGATGCCGGCAACCAGACATGAAAACTTGCACCTTTCTCTTTTTCGCTTTCAACCAGAATAAAACCGCCATGATTTTTTACAATACCATAAACAGTTGACAGGCCAAGCCCTCTTCCTTTTTTATCGTCAATTTCTTTTGTTGAAAAAAACGGATCAAATATTTTATTCTGGGTTTCCAGATCCATTCCGATACCGGTATCTTTGATGGTCAACTTAATGTAACGTCCCGGATTAACCTCAAAGGGATAATCATGCTCTTCTTTAACAAAATCATTTTGAGTTATCACAAAAATTTCACCCTGTTCCGGCAAAGCCTGGGAGGCGTTGATCAACAGGTTTAACAACACCTGCTCAAGCTGTGAGTGGTCTGCTTCAACCAGATGAAGCTTTTCTTCATAAGCTTCATGAACAATAATATCTTTTCGGGTGGGCTTAAAAATTTTCAAAGCCATGGAAACCAGCTCATTGACATTCAACACTGAAGTCTGATATTTTCCGCCCCTTGCAAACCCGAGCAACCGGCTTGTCAGCTCTGCTGCGGTTTTCACAAGCCGACCGATATGCTTGACGTGAGCCGTAACTTTTTCAGTGGCGGACATATCAATCTGCATTAGCGATAAATGCCCCTGAACACCCATTAAAATATTATTAAAATCATGGGATATCCCACCGGCCAGCACCCCGATAGCCTCCATTTTCTGGGCCTGCTGAAGCTGAATCTGAAGCAGTTTTAATTCTGAAATATCTGTAATTACAAAAATAATTCCCTTAGACGGCTCTTCCTTACTGAGTCTTGACGTCCTGATCCTACAATTAAATAATGTACCGTCTTTTCTTACAAGCCTTGTTTCAACTATGCCGTTGCCAAACTCATCCACTTTGGAATACAGATCAACCCCGACCCTGTCATACTCTTTTTGATCGGCGTAAAAAATTCTTGTATTTTTGCCTGTCAAAGAATGGGGTCCATACCCAAGCATTGAGCAGAATATATCATTGGTCCAGCCAAGAACCCTGTTTTTGATAATCCCAATCCCTGCCGGAGACGATTCTAAGACGGCTTTCATTTCCCGGCGGCTCAACTCCTGCTCATTTAAATCAAATTGTTCGCGGGAAACCGACTGGTCTCTGGAATATTCTTCATACCCGCTATGCTTAGGTTTCATAAAAAAATCACCCGCTGTCTATTAGATAATTTGACTGCATATCCACTAACTGTTAAGTATAGCAAACTTTTTTTAATAATATAAGACAAGATAATGATTGTTCAAAAAAACAATTCCTTTTTGCTCAAATACTTTCCGGCAATGACGAGCGGCCTTCTTTTAACGCTGGCTTTTCCCAAAACAGAGTTCTCATACCTTGCTTTTTTTGCCCTGACCCCCTGGCTTGTATCCATCCGGTCCATGACATCGAAAGAGTCTTTTTACAGCGGTTTTATTGCAGGAGTTTTCCATTTTTCCACCCTTATTTACTGGATTGTCCCAACCGTACATGTATATGGCGGACTTCATATAGTTCTTGCTATTTCCACACTCATCCTTTTATGCTTCTACTTGGCACTGTACCCGGCACTTTTTGCCTTTCTTCTGCAAAAGATAGATTCAAAATCGTGTTTCACACCCTTATTGGCATCCTGTATCTGGACAGGTCTTGAGTATATCAGAACCTATGCGTTTACAGGCTTTTCATGGGGGGCTTTGGGATACAGCCAGTATAAAAACCTATTATTAATCCAGATTGCCGATTTTTCAGGGGTTTATGGGGTATCATTTCTCATTATCCTTGTGAACTATCTTCTGGCCGTTATATGGTTGTCCTTTAAAAACAGGCGCTGGAAAAAAAATTTCATCCCTATAATTTATACTGTCCTACTTATTGCAGGGGCTGTTTTTTACGGCAACCAGAAAATCAATATCATCGATTCCCAAATTGAAACCGCACAAAAAACAATCATTAAGGTTGTCCAGGGTAATATTAAACAGGATTTAAAATGGAGTGCTGCATTTAAGACCCGGACTGTAGAAAAATATATCCATCTTTCCAGTACTGGATCAAAAAAGGCTGACCTTGTGATATGGCCGGAAACCGCCCTGCCGTTTTATTACGGTCTTGACAGGAACTTATCAAACCAGGTGGACCGCTGTGTGAGGTCATTAAAAACAAACTTTCTGATCGGAAGCCCTGCATTCAAGTCTGATGAAAATCAAGTCCAATTTTACAATCGGGCTTATATGCTGAACCGGTTTTCCATTGTTACAGGAACATATGACAAGCATCACCTCGTACCCTTCGGAGAATATGTCCCTTTTGGGAATTATCTGACATTTTTAGGAAAAATTACTGCCCAGGCAGGGAATTTTTCCATTGGCGATAAAACATTTTTACCCCTTAAATTCAATGATCATAAAACAGGTGTGCTCATCTGCTTTGAAATTTTGTTTCCATCCATTGCATCCAAATTTGTAAAAAACAAGGCTGATATCCTTACCACAATCACCAATGACGCCTGGTTCGGGCACACCTCGGCTGCTTTGCAGCATTTTTCCATTGCCGTATTCCGGGCCGTTGAAACCCGAAGAACCATAGCAAGAGCTGCAAA
>JAGLNZ010000622.1 GCA_023139225.1 Desulfobacula sp.
CCCCGATAACCACCCGGTTTAAATTATTGGTTTTAACGGATGCTTCAATCATACTCATAGAATCACTGCTGCAGCCGTATCCCACAGCCTGGGAAACAACAACACCGGATTGAGCCCCGGCATATTCCACCATCTTATCAACGTCAATCACACCGCCGATCTCCAGTCCGCAGTCACAGATAAAAACACCTATCTTCGGCTCTTCTCCCGAGACATCCCGTTCCGGCATAAACGCGTCTTCATCTTCCGTCACATCCATCATTGCAGGAAGATCGGAAGCAGCCATACTTGCGGCTGCACTTGCCTGAACCATTGTTTCAGGGATGTCTTTGGGGCTTTCGAACACACCACAGACATATACACCTGCTCTTGAGGTCTTTACAGAATTAAAATGATCTGTTTTTGCAAAATTGTAGGGATTTAATTCAATATCAAGCCGCTTGGCAAGATCAGCCGTTTCTTCAGGAACCCTGAACCCGGTTGAAAGTACCACCATATCAAATTCTTCGGTTTTTTTCTGAACCTCTTCTTCCACGGCATAGGTAATGGAAAGATTTTTGGTTTCCTGATCTTCAAATATGGAGTGAGGACGGCTTCTAATCATCTTAATGCCGTAATCGTTTTTCGCCCGGTTAAAATACAGCTCATAATCCTTGCCATAGGTCCGCATGTCCATATAGAAAATTGTGGTTTCAATGCTTTCGGCAAAGCGTTCTTTTGTCACAATGGCTTCTTTTAATGCATACATGCAGCAAACCCCGGAGCAATAGGGCACATCCGCTCTATTAATCCCCCTTGATCCGACACACTGAATCCATGCCACTTTTTGGGGCCGTTTTTTATCCGACACCCTTACAAGATCGCCCTGGAAAGGGCCGGAAGCTGACATAATCCGTTCGTATTCCAAACCGGTCACGACATTATCAAACTGCCCGCCGCCGAAATTATCCAGTACGGCAGGGTCAAATAATTGTGCACCGACGCTCAGCACGACAGATGCCACATCAAGTACGGTTTTTTTATGAGTGTCATCCGGAATAATCGCATCTGCCTTGCAGATCTTTTGCAGGGCCTTTATATCGGTTATTTTTTCCATATCAATGGAAAAAGCATAGGGTGTTGCCTGGGGATACCGCATGCAGGTTGGCGCACGCGGATCAAGCCCGGGGGTAAATCGAACCGCTTGGGGGAAATGTTTGTGGCATTCACCGCATGCCGTACATTTATCCATATCAATATACCTTGGCTCAGTAACAAGTGTGGCTTTAAAATCGCCTGCCTCACCAATCAAATCCTCAAGCTGGGTCATGGGTTGTAAATCCAGATGAATCTGTCTTGTAGTTTCGGATAAGTGGGGAGATACCGTACATAAATCACAATTATTGGTTGGAAAAGTTCGATCCAGTTGGGTCATCAACCCGCCAATGGAATATGATTTATCAATGAGTATGACATTTCGACGGGATTCAGCTAAATCCAACGCCGCACGAATTCCTCCGACACCGCCACCGATAACAAGCACGCTTTTGCCATTTGACTTGTCAAATTGAATATCTTTAAGCTTTTGCATTAGTAACCTGTTTTTATTTGTGGGTATCCATCACGTGTAATATTTGTTCACACAGATAATAAAAATGAATTGGTTTACGTTAAAGCCCTGCGCAGTCCAGGATTGCCGGTAAACGGTCTTCCCAGCCGGATGCAGAAATCTTTATCCCCCCAACTTCTTTTTTAAGTTCTTTGATCATCTCTCCGGCAATACGGATACATTCGGTTTCCCGGTCTTTTGCTTTCCGAATCCGGCTGATCAATGACTCAGACAGTCTTGAGCCAGGGTCGTTAATGGAGATATAACGGGCCATACCAACATTTTTCAACATGAAAACCGTGGCAATCACCGGTACATTCAATGATTTGAATTGATGTAAGATTTGAGTATAGTAGGCCATATCAAAAACAGGTGGAACCATGATATATTGTGCACCTGCGTCTACTTTTGCTTTAGCGGTTTCAATTTCTTCTTTAAGATGATCGTCATCCCGGATGGGTTGAACCTGGCACCCTGTAAAAAATTCAGGTTTTCCTTTTAATTCAAAACCGGCAAGATCCGTCCCTTTCAGAAGAGAGTGGAGCATGACCAGCAAATCCAGTTCATTAAGATCATCGACCGGTTTTGCATTCTGATGGTCACCATGGGCAATATTTTCGCCCTGTACAACCAGAAGATTGTGGATTCCCAGGACATGGGCCGCCAGCATATCTCCCTGTATAGCCATCCTGTTGCGGTCACGGCCATAAATGTGAATCATGGGCTCAAGCCCCTGCTGGCGGATGATCGCACCACCGGCCAGGGCGCTCATGTGCATGACGCCATTATCCATATCCGGAATCACAACAGCATCTATTCGTGATTTAAGATGTCTTACATTGGTTACAAGATCTGATATATCAACTCCCTTGGGGGTGTTCATTTCGGCAAGTACGACAAAGTCCCCTTTAGAAAGTTTGGTTTGAAGAGTCATTTGTTCATCCTTTAATTTTTCCTTAAGCTTTGGATTTAATGTTCAGCCGCAGCTTAAATTATCGTTTGAAAACATGTTGGTAAATAGCAGAAACCATGCCAAGGACAGGGATAATACGATTCATCTTTAAAAACAATCAGTTAATGTAAACAACGATTTTCCTTTATTCACTATGGCGAACAAATTCTTAGAAAAATTTCTAAAAAAAGGTTAGAAAATTATCAAAATTTTGAAAATCTTCTAACCTTTTGATCAAACAATGCAAACAGGTTTTCAGGCGGGTTCAATCCTTAAATTTACTTTTGCAGGGACTGCATGACCTCACCCATTCTCTTTTGTGCCTGAGCAACACCAGGGTCAGTAATATATTTCATGGTTTTCATAAATGATGAAGCAAAATCCAATCCGATCTGCGTGGCTTTTGCCTGGGATTGTTTTACTTTTTCCGGCAAATCTTTTGCATTCATCAATTCAGGGTATTTTTCATTGATCTTTTTCATCTTCGGGGCCAATTTTTTAAACGCGTCTGTATATTTATTCATGGCCTTGGCAACATCCTTACCGGTTTGGGCCTTATTCAATCTATCAATATAATCCTGGAGAACAGATATATATTCATCATTAACCTTCACTACATCGTCATATTTACCCTGACCGCAACCCCAGACAAATCCCATAAACACAATCAAAACAACAATCAATTTATTAATCTTTTTCACGACAACTCCTTTTCAAAACCGGTTTATACACAATTGAAATTCCTCTAAAATGAATACAGTTCTTTACACACATATGCATTATTGTTACTAATTCATAGAAAAATAATCAATATTATTTAAACAGAACCCTGTTTTTGTATGAATACTCTTAATCGTCATTGAACTTGAAAAAAACAATAAATCACAAAGGAG
>JAGLNZ010000623.1 GCA_023139225.1 Desulfobacula sp.
ATGGGAAAAGCCATGGAACCGATAACCCAATATGCCGGTTTCAATTGGCGGGTCAATGTAGCCTTGCTCAGTGCGTTTGCAGCCAAGGAAAGTTCCGTTGCCACCCTGGGTGCCTTATATGAACAGGATGAGGCAGGTGAATCTTTAGAAATCCGCATGGCCAGGGGAGAAAAAGGGTTTACTCCCCTGCATGCCCTGGCCCTTATGATGTTCATGGTATTGTATCCGCCCTGCCTTGCCACCTCCATTGCCGTGAAATTACAGTCAGGTTCCGTAAAATGGATGATGTTTGCCATGATATACCCCATGATTCTGGGTATCATTGTAGCAACCCTGATCTTCACGGGCGGAAGCGCCCTGGGACTTACCGGACTTCAGGCCATGGTCGCATTCTATGTGCTGGCACTGGTCCTGACAATCATAATGGGATTTATTAAACCAAAATCAGAATACGTATAAAAAAAGGAGATTTTAAA
The DNA here is from genome assembly GCA_023139225.1 of Desulfobacula sp. Classification (GTDB taxonomy): domain Bacteria; phylum Desulfobacterota; class Desulfobacteria; order Desulfobacterales; family Desulfobacteraceae; genus Desulfobacula. The sequence goes on from JAGLNZ010000623.1 coordinate 477, forward strand.
TGTTTAACAAAAAAATACTTATCACCGGCATACTTGCCCTTGGATTTTTGGCCCTTGGATTTTTCCCGGCAGGAATCTGTTATGCCCACACACCCTTATGTTCCTGCTATGATAACGCAGACGGCACCATTACCTGCGAAGGAGGATTTTCAGACGGTTCTTCTGCTTCAGGAGTTGAAATGAGGGTAGAGGATAAAAGCGGAAAGATACTCATCAAAGGTAAAATGGATGAAGACAGCGAATATACCTTTGACAAACCTTCCAAAGCATACAAGGTAATATTTGATGCTGGTGAAGGTCATAGCATCGAAGTTTCCGGCAAGGAAATCATAGAGTGATATAAAGCCCGGCAGATTATATCCTGTTGGTAAATATAAGTGAATAAAGACAATAAATATTAAAGGAGAAGTTTTAAATGAAAAAATTGTATGTAATGTTGGCAAGCCTGGCGATTCTGGCAATGACGGTTCCGGCATCTGCCCATTTTCAAATGATTTACACCCCGGACGCAGCCTTGAATAAAGGCGGCAAAATACCTTTGGCACTGGTATTTACCCATCCTTTTGAAGCCGGACATACCATGGATATGGGAAAACCCGAGCAATTTTTTGCAGTCCGCTCAAGGGGTGAAAATGCACCCAAAAAAATTGATCTTCTGGACACCTTGAAACCCATTACCTGGACCAGCCTGACCAATGCGGGCAACGCCTGGGAAACCACATATTCCGCCCGTGGCGGAGACCATGTTTTCTGCCTGATTCCCGATCCTTACTGGGAAGCAAATGAATCCTTTTATATCAAACAGAACACCAAGGTCATCATCAATGTAGGTGGAGAGCCCGGTGCATGGATGGAGCCGGTGGGTATTCCCACGGAAATAGTTCCCCTGTGCAAACCCTATGACCGCTGGACCGGTAATGTCTTCCAGGGTCAGGTATTGCTTAACGGTAAACCGGTTTCCAATGCTGAAATTGAAATCGAATACCTGAACCACAAGCCCCTGCTGGACAAAAAAGCCTTTGCCAAAGAAGCCCAGGCAACTGCTCCCCAGGATGCCTTTGTTCTTCAGACCATTTTTGCCGATGAAAACGGCGTGTTCACCTTTGGCATTCCCAAGGCAGGATGGTGGGGATTTGCAGCACTGGATCTGGACCCCGACTATACCCACAAGGGAAAAAAATGCTCAAGGGATGCTGTTATCTGGATCAAGGCCGTTGATATGAAATAACCCTCCCCCAGTCAGTTTGTACATTCTGTGCAAACTTAAGTGTGCCGGATTCTGATTGGTGAATACAATATCTCCCATGGCTCATGCTATCCATCAAGCAGGGTCCGGCGTTTTTTAAAAAATATGTCACAGGGAAAGATAGTACCATGACACCTGTCATTGAAGTTGAACATCTGACCCATCAATATGGGAAACAGATTATATACGAGGACTTGAATTTTACCATACCCCCGGGAAAAATTTATGGGCTTCTAGGAAAAAACGGGGTGGGCAAGACCACCCTGATCAAGATTCTCATGGGTTTTTTACGTCCTGCGGCAGGAAAATGCCGGGTGTTTGGGGAGGATTCCCATAACCTTTCTTCTGCTGCAAGAACCCGCATCGGTCTTTTGTTTGAAGGTCATTTATCCTATGAGTTCATGTCCATTAAACAGATTGAAAAATTTTATGCCCCCTTTTATCCGGCCTGGGACCGTGACATTTACTATCATCTGGTGGACAAGCTGGGACTTGACCATGACCACCTGATAAAAAACATGTCCTGCGGTCAGCGTTCCCAGGTGGTCTTAGGTCTGATCATGGCCCAGCAGCCGGAGCTGCTCCTGCTGGATGACTATTCCATCGGCCTGGATGCCGGGTATCGGCGCCTGTTTTTAGATGACATGCGCGAATTTCTCAACAAGGAAATGAACCGCACCGTGTTTCTCACCTCCCATGTGATCCAGGATATGGAAGACTTTGTGGATGAAGTGATTTTTCTGGAACGAGGCGGAGGTCTTTTAACCACATCCCTGACAAAATTCAAGAACGGATTCCGCTGTTACAGGGTGCGCAGGAACAAAAAAAATCATAGCTTTCTGAAAAATCAGGATCGGTTGTTCAACCCTTTAATTAAAAATATTGAAACGCATGCCGACTACTGGGACTTTTTCACTTTTGCCGAAAAAAACAAAGTGCGGGATGCGCTCCGGGAACAGGGCCTTGCCATGAATGACCCGGATGATTTAAAAGAAGTGCCCATGACTCTTGAGGATGCATTTATCGGATATACGGGAAGATATTAAAATGTTAAAAGCAATTTTTTTTAAAGAATTTTTTAAAATCCGCTGGTTGTGGCTGATCATTCTTCTGATAAACCTGGCTCTCACCGCCTATATATTCATTACCACCCGGAGTTTGTTTATCCTGGACCACCCGGAAGTGGTCTGGTACCGGGTGCTCCATCTGGGACAGATCCATTTTGAGGACTTGAAATATATCCCCTTGGTTTCAGGTATCCTCATTGCCTGTTTCCAGTATTTGCCTGAAATGTGGGGAGAACGGCTCAGACTCTCGCTGCATCTGCCAATTTCTCCCCACATACTGATCCTTGCCCATGTTCTGGTGGGGCTTACGGCTTTTGGGACAGTGGCCCTGCTGGATCTTACAGCCTTGTGGGTGATCACGGCCCAATACTTTCCAAAAGAAGCGGTGATGACAAGCCTTGTAACGGCACTGCCCTGGATCATGGCAGGGGTTGCCGCCTACCTGGGCGGTACCCTGGCCCTTCTGGAACCCAATTTTCGGTTCAAGGTATTCAACATGGCTGTTGCCGCAGGTGTGGCAGGCCTGTTTCTGCGCAACCAGGATCCCGGCGGCTATGGCCCGGCTCTTACCGGGCTGATCTTACCCCTTTTGCTCATGGTATTGTCCGTATTGCTGCCGGCCTATCGATTCCGGTACAGGAGGACTGTATAATGAAAAAATGTGCCTGCCTTTGCTTTACCCTGCTGGTGATCCTGGTATCTGCTATTTACCTGCCCATACTCTATGAAAAAGTCTTTTTCAAACAAATAAAAAAAACCCACCTGTTCTACAGCCCTGTCAGCCGGGATTTTATTTTAAAAGAAAAATTCACGGGACCCGTGCCTGAACAAGCCCTTAAAAATTCTGTAGACCACCATACCGGCATTGCCTATCAAAAGGCCGACAATACCTATGTCTCGCGCAGGCAATTTGAAAAACACCTGCCCTTTATTTTCTATAAAAACATGGAAATCTGGGGACTTCTCCCCCTTGAACTTGGCGGCAGAAAATTTGATAAACAGACCATCAAAAAAAACCGCCGGGTCATGGAATTAAAGTCAATAGACATCATAGACCGTAGACCTTTCACACCCTTCTGGCCCCTGCTGGAATCCAATCCGGGTCAAGCGCGTCTTGTGTTTCCAGATGATAGGTTCCGCATGACTCCAACTGCCATGGAATTTATTAATGCGGATACCAACAGAAAGGACAAAGCCCTGACAAAGACGTTTACCAATACCCTCAAAGACTGCGGTTTTATTTTTCCTGTTCAATCGATAAACGGAAAATTTACCGTGCTCAAACCCTTTGATGAAGGCATTTTCATGGTGGATGCCAAATTTTCTGTCTTCCATGTCAAACGAATAAATGGAAAACCTGAAATTATTAAAACCCCCATTGATACGAGGTTGAAAACCCGGTTTATAAAAATATCGGAAAATAGACAGAAACAATACTATGGCCTGCTGTTGACCCATACCGGCCAACTCAACCTTTTGTCCTATGACAACTATAAACTGATTCCTTTGCCCCTGATACATTATGATCCCGACTGCATGGACATTAAGCTGATCTTTAATCCCCTGTTTTGCACTGCTGTGTATTCGGATCAGACAATGATAAGGGCATTGGCCATGGACAGGGATTTTACAATTATTAAAAAGTTTTCCCATACCATGTCCCGGGCCAGGGTAACCCTTGCAAAACAGGTGTACCACACCCTGTTCCCCTTTTGCATTTATTTTGACACAGAAAACAGTGGTTTTTTGTCCATGCAGGTTCAAAGTGAAGGCAAATATGCTCTCTTGGGGCTTATTGTCTGTCTTGGTATCTTTTTTTCCAAGACCATGCTTGGAAGGAAAAAACCACCAGGCTTATGGAAAACTGCCCTGGTAGCCACAACCGGTATTTATGGATTCATTGCCATTAATATCATTGACATAGATGATGAGCCTTAGAGTTTAATCTAAGATTTTTACACGTAAAGGAGATCAATTCATATGGAGAACATCATTATTATCCTGGCAGTCGTACTTGCTGTCTGGTATTTGTACCGCCGGTATAAAAAAACCTTTAATTCCGATAACCCTTCCTGCGGCGGGGGTTGCAACGGTTGCTGTTCAAACAACAGCCCTTCGAACACCGACCCTTTCAAAGGAGATAATAAACAAAGGAAATGATAATGAAAACGACTATAACAAAACAAAACTATTTTTCAAAATCAATGGTATGGGCGGCAGTTATGCTTGCCATTTTTGCCATGACTTTTCAGCCCGAAGAGGCCAAAGCGGGAATGAAATCACCGCCCCCCGAAATAATCAAGGCCATTATCATCGGAGACCGGGTGGTGGATATTGCATATAACCTTGGCGTGCTTCCGGAGGCCATGTCGGTATACGGCTGCCAGTGGCCCATGGCCAAACAGCTCAAGATCGCCAGCCAGATACTGGGATGCCCGAACTGTACCATGGTCAAAAAAAAGGACACCATTCCCAATGCACTGACCAAACGCGGCATCAAACGGGTGATTGTGGAAAAAACCGATGTTTTCTGCCTCTACAGGCCCAAAATAAAAATAGAAAATATCGCTGTCATTCTGGCGGGCATGGATGTAAAAATTGAATACGTGGATTTTTCACAAGGTCTGGAATCGGCAGTGCGCCAAACCGCCAAACTACTGGATCGGGAAGCAAAAGCAGACAAGGTTATTGAAAAATATAAAAAACAATTGGCCAAGGTAAAAACAAAACTGCCGAAAGAAAAATCGGGTAAAAAGGTGATCATTTTCAACGGAACCTATCAGCCCTCCACCGGGAAGTCGACACTGCGGGTTGAGGCTCCCGGCGGATATGCCGACCGCTTCCTGCTGGACCCGCTGGGATGCGTCAATGTGGGGGACAGCTTTAAGCCGGCTGACGGCAAAGCAAACAAGGGCCATTATCCGGTACGCAAGAAAAAAAATGGAATGGTTCTGGACCCTATGATCAAAGCGAATCCCGACATCATCGTCATGACCGGGGATGCCTTAGCTGTCCAAAGGACATTTGCCGACTATCTGACCGCTAATCCAGCCTTTGCCCAGGTAAAAGCTATCCGGGATATGGCCGTATATGCCCTGCCCGTTTATGTGGATTCAAGTGTGCTTGAGTACCCGGATATTTTGAAAAAATGGGCTACGGCTCTGGTCAGATAAATAATTTAAAAAAAAGCCAAATGGAAAGCGTGATCCCTATTTAATATTTATAATAAAACCCATCAGGTTCAACCGGAAAGCTTGTGACCGCCTTGAAGAATCCATGAAAAAATTCAGGGGGGTCACAAGGTTAAAGGCTCCATATTAACGCTTGAGGGTGTTAGACCCGCACAAATATTTGATATGCACAAAAAATTGATAGGTAATCCGCATCAAAAAAGCAAAAACGCTGTCCAAAACTTTATCAAATACATCACGAGTACTCTTCGAATACTATTTTATGATTGACCAGATTCATTAACTTTATTTTGCCTCGGACGATCTTTTGCTCACCGAAAATGCTGACCATTCGATATCCTCCTTCACCTTCCGGCTCAATCATATCTACGGATTCCAAAATCAATTCCTCCTGCCCATTTTTTAAAATATAAGCATTTGCTTCACACATCTTTCAAAACCTCCTTGATTTCCTCTTCAACAATGGTCTTAACCATATGAGGTAATGGGTCTTTAGTCATGTTGACAAGTATGACACGCTCTTGAGTCAGCGGCAGCAAAATTTTCACGGCCGGGCTGCTCATAACTGCTTCGGCCATATGCGGTGTAACTTCTCCCAGCATGGCATTGGCCCAAGTCACCGATATGGGGCCGATGATAAGATCGGCATTCTTCACTGTGTGGACAATGACATTCTCGCCTGTTGCACCGCGGTTTGCCCCGGCTTTCATCATCTGAGCCGTTGCTATGGCATTCGTACCCAGGGCCAAAATTTCCATTGACTCGCCATAAGCTTCCTTTAAATATTTTATCAGGGTTGAACCAATACCACCGCCCTGTCCATCAATAATACAAATCCGTTTCCGCAATATCTCTCTCCGATTCCCTATACTTTAGCATATGCTATAAAAAAATCCGGTTCTATCTTTTTCGTTAGTCTTTTTCTCATATAAGGGTTCATGCCAAAACATGAAATATCATAGGATTTTATATCCTTAAAACGAGCGGTTTGTAAAAGCATACTCGCGTTATCAAAGCAAATACCTTCATAATACGGCAATAATTTTTGAATTCCGGCATAACTGCTGAAAAAGCGCAGGGAAGTCAAACCGCCATTTTGGAACTTCTCTTTGAACAACTTAAATGCCAAGTGGTGAATTCGTTTCCAGGTATAGTTCATCCATAACCCATCCGATACTACCAGCGTTCCCCCCGGCCTTAGAACCCGTCGCCATTCATTAAGCGCTTTATCAGGATTGGGAAGTGTCCACAATAGATTTCGGGACGTTACTACATCAAAGGTATTATCTTCGAACTCAAGTTTTTCGGCATCTCCGGTCTGAAAATCAATATTTCGTTTATGTGTAATAGCATTTTCCCTGGCATGAGAAATCATTTTTTCAGAAAGGTCAACACCGGTTACGGCAAAATCTAACCGGGCAAGATAAAATGCAAACTGTCCTCTCCCCGTGCCGATGTCGAGTGCCTGTCTTCCGGGAGCGTCTGAAACAAGTTCCCTTAAAACCGATTCCCATCTATTTTCGATTTTAATAGATTTATCTGCATCACAGCCATAACTCTTGCTTCTCCAGTTCCAGTATTTTTTTATAGATGTTTTTACTTTTTCCATGATAATTTTTCCAAATAAAAAAAGCCACGAAGATTTTCCCTGTTCTCAGGTGAAAGCCTTCGTGGCTTTTTTATTACAAACCGTAATACTTAAAAAATAATACTCCTTAATGATCACCTTCTGGTAATCATAAAGAATTGGGCATTAATACTCAATTCATAATTGTGTGTCAATATTTTATTTCTTTCAAACAAAAATTTTAAAAACTATTACAAAAAAAACTGATTTGTAATCAATGCCTGAAATCTAAAAAATCTACATGTGATCACCCTGTTCGGCCGGTAT
>JAGLNZ010000624.1 GCA_023139225.1 Desulfobacula sp.
GATTTTACCAAAGAAGATATGATTGTTTATTTAAATGATGTAAATACTTCAAACGGCATCTATTTGTTTTTATATCATGATGAGCCTAAAAAAGAAAAATTTTTAAAAGACCTTGTAGACATAAATAATTTTACAAAATATACTTTGTATTCCTCAACGGCGTATAAGGATATATATTACATTAATTAAAAAAGGAAATTTACAGCATGACTCAACAGCAGATTTCCATTTCTATTGTCTGCCCGTTTTACAATGAAGAAGACATGGTCAATTTTTTCATGGGTGAAATCTTTACCATATTGGAAAGCATTAACAGGCCTTTTGAGATTGTTTGTGTAAACGACGGCAGTTCAGACAATACGCTTGAAAAATTGCTCAAAGAGCAGGAAACAAGAAAGAATATCAAAATTATTAACCTGTCCAGGAATTTTGGCAAAGAAGCAGCATTGACGGCCGGGCTTGATTTTGCCCGGGGCGAAGCCATAATCCCAATTGATGCAGATCTACAGGATCCCCCGGCCCTGATTAAGGAGTTTATTGCATACTGGGACAAAGGATATGATGTCGTTCTTGGAAAAAGAACGGATCGCTCCACAGACAGTTTGGGCAAACGAATGACGGCACAACTGTTTTATAAAGTACACAACAAAATTTCACCCACAAAAATACCGGAAAATGTAGGAGATTTCAGGCTGGTAACCAGAAAGGTGCTAAAAGCCATTCAGGAACTGCCGGAAAACCAGCGGTTTATGAAAGGTATTTTTGCCTGGGTTGGCTTTAAAACCGCTGTTGTGGAATATAAACGGGAAAAAAGAAAGCAAGGGCAGACAAGTTTTAACGGGTGGCATCTGTGGAATTTTGCCCTGGAAGGTGTTACAAGCTTCAGCACGGTACCGCTCAGGGTGTGGCTCTATCTTGGATCATTCATCTCCCTTTCCGCCTTTTGTTACGGCAGTTTTATTGTCATCAGAACATTAATATTTGGAATTGATGTCCCGGGTTATGCCTCTTTGCTGACAACCATCCTTTTCCTGGGCGGTGTCCAGATGATCGGTATCGGTGTGATCGGAGAATATATCGGAAGAATGTACATGGAATCCAAAAGAAGGCCACCCTACATTATTGACAGAATCTTTTAAATGCTGCACTACCAGCTCATAAAATATGGAATTGTAGGGGGGATATCCACGGCCATTCATTTTTGCACCGCCTCCCTGTTTGTTCTGTTGATTTATGAATCCCTAATGTTTTCAAATGTAACAGGATTCATGATTGCATTTATCTGGTCTTATTATGCCCAGTCAAAGTTTGTATTCAACAGCAGCCTGTCCACCAAAAAAGGAACAAAATTCTTCATTGTACAGGCCATATCTCTTGTCCTGGCTGTAAATCTTGCCAGTCTTGCCGAAACCATAAGCATTTATTTAAAAATCTTTATTGTTGCCCTTGTGCTGCCCATATGTGCATTTGCCATTCATAAATTGTGGACATTTGTTGATGATGAAGAAAAAATATAATAGAAAGTATATGAAATTTACTTTAAATAATAAGATTAGAACAATTAATTTAAT
>JAGLNZ010000625.1 GCA_023139225.1 Desulfobacula sp.
ATTGAAAATCTTCTTCAAAGTAATGATATTCTACTGACCATTGATGCCCTTAAACATATGGGGGCAAAAATTGATAAAACAAAAGACAATCATTTCAGGGTGTCCGGCTTTGGTACAAAGCCTCAATCCTGTGATAAAGATATTTATCTCGGCAATTCAGGCACCTCCATGCGGCTTCTGGCCGGAATCGCAGCTCTTGGAAACACCCGCTACACTCTTACAGGGGACAAGCGAATGCGCGAACGCCCGATGAAAGAGTTACTTGACGCACTAACCATGTTGGGGATTCATGCAAAATCAGAAAGCAATACAGGCACACCGCCTGTTCATATCAAGGGAAACAGCAGGGAAGGGGGGGCAGTTAAAATTGACTGCTCCAAAAGCAGCCAGTATTTATCTTCCCTTTTAATGATGGGGGCATTGATGAAAGACGGCCTTGATATCAGCCTTAAAGGGCCACCTGTATCATCTCCCTATATTGACTTGACTATTGATATTATGAAAAAATTTAACGTTAAGGCCCATCAAATTGATACCACCCATTACAGAGTCACAGGAAAGCAATCCTATATCCCGGGAGAGTTTTATGTTGAACCCGATCTTTCCAATGCCGGCTATTTCTGGGCTATCGGTGCGGTTACAGGAAAAATGATATCCGTTAAAAATATCAGCAAAAACTCTTTACAGGGGGATCTAAAACAGGTTAAAATTTTGGAACAGATGGGTTGCACTCTTAAAGTTGAAGACAGCCAAATCGGTGTTTGCGGGTCCTGTCTTAATGGAGTGGATGTGGATATGTCTGATACCCCTGATGCCGTTCCTGCCATTGCTGTTGTAGCAAGTTTTGCTAAAGGAAAAACCAGAATAACCAATATTAAGCATTTACGTGAAAAAGAGTGCGACCGGATTGATGCTGTCTCTTCACAACTGATGAAAATGGGTATAGAGGTAAAGCAAGGGGAGGATTATCTGGAAATTACAGGTGGTGAACCAAAGGGAGCAAGAATAGAAACGTTTAATGATCATAGAATTGCCATGGCATTTTCCATTCCCGGTCTTATGGTCCGAGGTATGGAAATTGAAAATGAAACATGTGTTGAAAAATCTTTCCCAAATTTTTGGCAGATTTTTAATGCTTTGTAGTAAGAATTTTATGAAAATATTTCTCTTTCTGAATCAATTATTCTAGAAATCGTTAACAGTATTGACAGGAGGTTATCTTAATGTCAGGCAGCAGCTTTGGAAAAGCATTTAATATCACTACCTTTGGAGAATCACACGGTAAAGGAACAGGTGTTGTGATTCAAGGGTGTCCTCCGGGTCTTACAATTAACGAAAATATCATACAAACTGCTCTTGATAAAAGAAAGCCGGGCCAAGGGGTATCCAGTACAAAAAGAAAAGAACCAGACCATCCTGTTATTTTATCGGGTATATTTAATGGACAGACCACAGGGACTCCCATTATGATCATGATAGAAAATCAGGATGCAAAATCAGACTCTTATAAACAGATAGCCTCCCTTTTCAGACCGGGTCATGGTGATTACACCTATCAGGCCAAATACGGCATCCGGGATTACAGGGGCGGAGGAAGGGCCTCTGCAAGGGAGACTGCCGCAAGGGTTGCAGCAGGTGCAGTTGCACAACTGGTACTTGATCAATACAATATCACAATAAAAAGTTATACACTGGAGCTCGGTGGTATCAGAGCAATTCATATTGATAATTTATCTGAAAAAAATAAAAATGTTTTACAATGCCCTGATCTGGAAGCTGCACGAAAGATGGAAAAAAGAATCAAAGCTGTTAAAAAAGAAGGGGACTCTTTGGGGGGTATCGTTGAAATTATGGCATCCAATGTACCTGCGGGTTTAGGAGAGCCTGTTTTTGATAAACTTGATGCTGATATTGCCAAGGCTTTAATGAGTATTGGGGCTGTCAAAGCCGTTGAAATCGGTGCAGGAACAGGTGCCTCGCAAATGACAGGCTTTGAGAACAATGATCAGATTTTACCGGATGGCTTTCAAACCAACCATTCTGGGGGCATTCTGGCAGGGATTTCAAATGGGGATGACATCATCGCAAGGACTCATGTCAAGCCCATCCCATCTATTCTAAAACCACAGCAGACCATTGATGAAAATGGTAATGCAGCCCAGATTTCTACTGAAGGGCGTCATGATATCTGTGCCATCCCAAGGATTAACAAGGTCTGCGAGGCCATGATGGCAATTGTACTCACAGATCATTTATTACGTCAAAAATCCTTAGCCTGACAGGGTTTATTTTTTTATAATATCAGATTCAAGTCGATCAGCAATTTCAATTGCCGTGGTTAAGGCATCATTAATCATAAATAATTGAATTTTTAAAGTTTTTAATGAAGCAGGGGTCGCAGAGATTTTTTCCGGACCATAGAATAGTTTTGCAAGTGCTCCTGATTTTTTTGCAAATTCAGTGAGTCTTTCACTGAAATTTACAATTTCACCCGCCCATTTTTCTCTCTCGTCTTTGGAAATTTCAATATTTGCATTACCGGTTCCATTAATAAGATGATCAATCTGATAGTCTTCAGGGTTTGCGATTATTTCGTACATGTAATTCTCCTTTTAAAACAAATTCATACCAACCTTAAATACAACGTCTTAAGAATATTTTATCAATTTGTTTAAGTCAAGCTTTGCTCTATAAAACATTATTGATTCACTACAATAATAATAGGTTAATGCATTTCAAAATGATCAAATTATTATTTGCCTGTACGGGTTTAAATCCAACCGGGGAATAATTTTTTTTTATTTTTAAAGTGAACGATAGTTCACCATCAGGCTTGTTCTAAAAGGAACTTGGCTAAATTACCCTTGGTATACATGATCTTGAGTACGGCAAGATAATAGGTATATTTAGCATCTGAAATTCTTCTTTGAGCCGAAACCAATAATGTATTTGCATCCATCATATCAATGCTGTCTGCCATTCCGTATTTAAACTGCATTTGAACTGCTTTAAAGTTCTCCTGGGCAGATTTCAGCTCATCCTGTAAATTCAACAAAGTACTTTTTGCTGTTTTGTAATCCAAAAAAGAAATTTTTGAATCCAGAATAATCTTTTTTTCCTGCAGGATTAATGCATTTTTTGCTTTTCTCTGGATAGCAAGGGCCTGCCTGATCTCGGCTCTTCTCAAACCACCATCGTATAATGTAAAGATAAGTTGTCCTGAAAAATATGCGTCTTCCTTATCATATTCAACCGTTCTCGGGTCATCATATTTAATATCTGTTTCTTTATATCCTGCCTCAAGAGAGACAGTCGGCCAATAGTCACTTTTTTCGAATTTTACAGTTTTCCCGGCAATATCAAGATTCTTTTTTGCCTCTTTTATTTCCGGCCTGTTTTTTAAGGCATAGGTTTGAATATCTTCAAGAGTACATAAGTAATTTTCAATTCCCCCTATATCTTCTTTTTGAAGATTAAAATCATCCTCAATCTCGACAAGGTTGCGCAAGGCTGCCTTGCTCTGCAATACACCGTTTTGAGCCTTTACCTTTTCTGTTAAAGATTTTGACAGTTCTGCTTCAGCTCGGTATAAATCGGTTTTAGTTACATTTCCAACGCTAAGTTTTTCCTTTACGGCATCCCTGTGTGTGGTAAGACGTTTGACATCTGACTGGGCGATTTCTAAAAATTTTTGAGTGCTTAAAATATTATAATAGGCCTGGGCTACCTGGAATAAATACTGGGAACGGATGCTTTCAAGTGAAAATTGCTTGCCTTCAATTGTTCTTTTTGTCACATTCAAGGCAATCAACTCTTTACCATTGAGTGTAAACGATTGTGTTAACTTAATACCCCGTGTCAGGGTGTCCGGAGCCGCCATGTCGTCATCTTTATACTCCATCATGCTGCCATAAACCGTGGCTCTTGGTATTAAAACAGATAATGCTCTGGCTTTGTCCTGTTGTGCAATATATACATCGTCTTGGGCAATTTTAATTGTTTCACTATGAATATTGGCAAGTCTTGTTAATTCATAAAGTGAATAACTTGTTTGACAATATGCAGGAATCTGGCTGAAAATAATAATAACAACAATGAAAAATAATTGAATCGGCGTTTTATTCATTTGGGAACCTCATTAGTTGAAAATCAAAATACTGTCCACAATATTATCATTTTGTTACCGGCGTCAAGTTTACAAAATATTAATCAGCAATTATTATAAATTATTTGATGCAGTACCAAATCAGTATTTCTTAAATCTTTTTATTGCAACAATGGATAAATATCCTATTTTATGATATTAAGCACCAAAAATTATGCAACTCATTGTAATAAAATAAGGAGATTTAGATGGCATCTATTCCAAAGACTCAATTTGACGATCTGGCCCTGGTCAGGCAGGGTAAAGTCAGGGATATTTTTGA
>JAGLNZ010000626.1 GCA_023139225.1 Desulfobacula sp.
TACTGCATTGCAGGCTGTCATAATTGTCATGCACAGATCCATGAACTGAGCGAGCATTATGGTGGAGATTATCCCGTGGTGCACTTGTGGACCTTAATTTGCCTGTCATTGGGAATATTGGGCCCCAATGAACGGGAGTATCTGGGAGACGACTTAAAAGAAGTCAACGTATTTCACCCGGAATCGGCCATGTAAACTCTATAATCGGCTGGAGAATGCGCCATTCTCCGGCCGGACCCTAAAAAGCTTCTTATACGCCCCCTGCTATTTCTCCGGCATGTTCAGGGTAACTCTATAATATTTCTTTAAACTCATTTTGGCACTGGTTTTTTCCCCAATGGTGCAAAACAGACACCTGCCAGCCTGAAATGAGCAAAGCCGAAAGGAATGCCGATGATGGTCATACACAGACCGACACCGGCAATGATATGGGATATGGCAAGCCATATGCCGGCAAGGATAATCCACAAAAAATTGGCAAGACCCGTACCTGCAATCCTTTTCTCCCCAAGAGCACGGGAATCCACAAGCTCTTTTCCAAAAGGAAAGGCTGCAAACCCTGCAATTCTGAATGCAGCAACCCCAAAAGGAATCCCGATGACGGTGACATAAAGCAGGCACCCCAAAAGAACCCATAAAATCCAGGCCAGGAGTCCGCCGCCGAAAATAAACCATAAAACATTCAATATAAATGCCATTTTTTTCCTTTCCAAATTATTCGTCTTTATACGCCGGCCTCACCTTTCTAACAAGTTATTCTTTAATTTATCAAATTAAAATCTTGGCAAATAGGCAAAAAGTTTCCTAATAAGAAAATTAGTTCATATTTATCCCTCGGTTTGTAAAAAGTATTAGAAGTATTGTCGATAGGGACTTTCAATTTTATTATCAAAATAATTGAAAGTCTTTTTAATTATTTAAATAAAATAAGTTGACAAATAGTAAACAACTGATTTATTACAATCTGATATTGGGTCTCGATCTCATTCTGTGCCGGGGAAAGCACCATTGGACTGAATTTCAAGTTATCTGTATCTGTTTTTTTTATATGACAAACTATTTGTTACCATTAATTAACCAAATGAAGTGCGGCTTTCAAATAACCTTATAAAAAGAAGGAGTTTAAGATGAAAAAAAGTTTTTCAAAAATCACCATTTTATTAATTGCGGGTTTTGTTACCTTTCTGCTTGGAATTAATTTTGCAACCCCTGTGTCTGCAGGAACTTCCAAAGTAAAATTCGGTCATGTGGCCCCGCCGTTCCATGGTCAGGCAAAAGGAGTTGATGCCTTTGCCGCCTATGTAAAAGACAAAACAAACGGAAAAATTGATATTGCCACTTTCCCTTCAGGACAGCTGGGTGGTGAGCGCTCCATGGCTGAACAGGTCCAGTCCGGCACACTCCAGATTGCAGCCCTCACGACGGCTGTACTCCAGAATTTTGTTCCCCAGGGTGCGATCCTTGATATGCCGTTTATTTTTCCGGACAGGAAAACCGCCTATGCCACGCTGGATGACCCTGAAGTTCAGGAAAAAATCTTTTCCTATTTTCCCAAAAAAGGATTGATCGCCATTGGATGGGCAGAAAATGAATTCAGAGATTTTACCAACAACAAACGTTCTGTGCGCACACCTGCTGACATTAAAGGCTTAAAAGTCCGGGTAATGAACTCCCCCATATATCTGGATACTTTTAAGCAACTGGGTGCTTCCCCTGTTGGAATCCCTTTTCCGGAAACCTACAATGCGCTGCAGACCGGTGTCATTGATGCCCAGGAAAATCCTATTCTGACATCTATTCTCATGAAATTTACCGAAGTCACCAAATATGTCACAAAAACACAACATTGCCTGACTGAATGTATTATTGTTGTGAGTATGGATTATTGGGAAAGTCTTTCAAAGGCTGAAAAGAAAATCTTTAAAGAGGCTGCAAAAGTTGCCATTGATACAAACCGGAAAGTTAATGCAGCTCTCCATGATGCATTACCCAAAAGCAATATCTCCATTGCAGATTATGCAAAAAAGAATAATATTGAAATCATAAAACTGACTGTTGCAGAACGTGAGGCATTCAGAAAAGCCATGACCCCGGTCTGGGACAAGTACCGAAAAAAAATCGGGAATGACCTCTTTGATTTCATGCTGGCTAAAATTAAAAAACATCAGCAATAATCCTATCCCCCGGGTCAGACCCCAAAAGGCCTGACCCGTACACCCTTTACTTTTTGCGGAGATCTCCCATTGCAAAGAATTTACAATTTTATTGATAGGATTGAAAATATCACATTGGTGTGGA
>JAGLNZ010000627.1 GCA_023139225.1 Desulfobacula sp.
CGATCCCTGAAGATACACTCAAAGCTATAACAGCCTATATCATCGGCGGACGACCCAAAAGTTTACACCGATCCCTTTTTTTGATTTTCTGGCCCAACCCCACTCCCATGAGTGCGGGTCTTGTGGGGCAATATTTGACAAAGGCCCTGAGGGATGCAGGGCTTCCCGGTACAGCATATTGGTTAAGGCATACTTTTGCTCAAAACATGCTGGAATCAGGTGCTAAAATCTTTGAAATCAAAGAGATGCTCGGTCATGACACTATTGAATCCACCAGGCAGTATCTAAGTATACACACGTCTTTGATGCGGAGGATTTTGTTTAATGAAACCGTTTAAAAGTTTTTTAAGCAAAGAACTGGAAAATTTTATCGTTTACCGTAAAGGACTTGGCTACAGTGTTAAACATATCAGAAATCCTCTTTTGATTTTTGACCGGTATATCCTTTGCCTGCCGGACTCTTCGATCATATGGCAGCCGACTTGTTATTTGAAGTTTAGAAATGAGATTAAACACGAGCCATCAACGGTAAACACCACCCTATATGCTGTTCGATGTTTTTTTGAATATCTGAGACGAAAGCAGAATCATCTTAACAATCCATTAAAAGATATACCCTGCTTGCCCCAGCATGCATTTATCCCTTTTGTATTCTCACTACAACAGGTTGAACAGTTATTGGAAGTTGTATGCTGCCGGATCCGTCATAAACAACGGATTTTTCTCAAAGACCTCAGTGAATATTTGGTGATACTGCTTCTGGCTCGCTGTGGGTTGAGAATTAATGAACCCCTTCGCCTGAAGATGGAGGATTACCGGCCAGATGAAAAAACAATTTACATTGAAAAGACCAAGTTTAAAAAAGACCGCCTCATCCCCATCCCAATGCTCGTTGCAGAACAAATTGATAATTATTTATCAAGCAGATCAACCCTGATTGAAAATGATATCAATCCCTATCTGTTCATCGGGGGAGAACAAAAAAGGCTCAAAGACCATCGTATTCGCTTAATCTTTCATGAAGCTGTCAGCCATATCGGCATCAGCAGAACTCGGCAAATCATTGGCAACACCATCTTTGGCAAACCTACCCCACATTGCTTAAGGCATTCCTTTGCCGTCAATACGCTCAAATTAGCCATTGCCCGTAAACAATCGCCTCAAAATGTATTACCCGTGCTTGCTACCTACCTGGGCCATGTTGAATATCGCCATACAATGAAATACTTGAAAGTGGTTGATGCTGAAAGCGGGGTGCGTCTGCTCAATTTTGCAGGCACCCAACGGGAGGAGGCATGAGGCTGACCAGCAGTATCATTAAGTTTTTTGATCAATACCTGCCCCACATTAAAGGATGCAGTCCCAATACGATTAAAAGTTATCGGGATACGATGACCCTTTTTTTACCTTTTGCTGCCGAGCATCAATCTGTCAAAATTGACTCTCTAAAACTGGAACATCTTTCGCCGGATTTAATACTGGATTTTCTTAACCAACTTGAAACCGGTCGTTCGAATACGGCCAAAACCCGCAACCATCGTTTGGCTGTATTAAAATCCTTTGCCAAGATGGTTCGTTTTATGTATCCGGACAAACAAAAATTAACGAAAGCTATCTTTGCCATTCCTCAAAAACGCAGCCAAAGAAAATTGATCGGATTTTTATATCCCCAGGAAATTCTCAAAATTTTTAACGCTGTCAAACTTACCACAAAAGATGGCTTCCGGAACTATACTCTTTTGCACCTTCTATATGATACCGGTGCCAGGGCAACGGAGATCGCCACACTTCGATTGGATTATTTTGATTACCAAAACAAAACCCTGGCTATCCTCGGCAAGGGAAACCGATATCGACAAATTGAACTTCTCACGAAAACGGCTGAACTTATCCATCAATATGTTGCCAAATACCGTCGCCATCCCAATATCCTTTGCAAAGAGAATTTATTCATCAATCAACGGGGTTCAGCACTGACACGTCATGGTATCAATCGCATCTGCAAAAGATATCTTGACCGGACATTAGACTCCAAACGATTGACCCTCATGCATCCTGTTCACAGCTTTCGGCACTCCTGTGCGGTTCGAATGGTATCCGAAGGAAAACCCATATCAGAAGTTAAAAATCGCTTGGGCCATTCGAATGTACAATCCACAATGGTTTATCTGCAATTGGACTTGAATCAAAAGCGGCAATTACAAGATGATTTTATCAAATTTACCCGGCAACACCTTGCGTCAGATCCGAAAATAGATGAGTTGATACAATGGGAAAATAAACAAGATGTCCTTGAGTGGCTGGACAGCCTTTAGATATCCTTAAGGCTCGTCAAATGCGCCATGAGGGACGGACAGGAGCAAATTATTATGTTGAGTCTTTTTTTATAAATTTGTCCTATCTTCAGCAAGTTACTGTTTCTTAAGGGGATTTTGATTTACATGCTCAAAATCAGCTAATACCCGCCTATCAAGGCCTCGGGGGGACTCGCAACATAATGCAAG
>JAGLNZ010000628.1 GCA_023139225.1 Desulfobacula sp.
ATATCCACTGGTGGTTTTACCGAAGCTTTGGCAGCCCTTGTTGGCCAGGATGCACCCGGCCTGTCAGCATCGACAATAAGCCGCTTAAAAACAATATGGGAAGATGAATATCAACAATGGCAAAATCGGGACCTATCTGGAAAGCACTATGTGTATATCTGGGCGGATGGCGTTTATTGCAATGTCAGGATGGATGACAAACAATGCATGCTGGTAATCATCGGTGCCACTGAAGACGGGGACAAAGAATTATTGGCAATAGAAGGTGGATACAGGGAAAGCGAACAATCATGGCTGTCACTTTTGAACGATCTTAAGCGCAGGGGCCTCCAAAAAGCCCCGGAGCTGGCAATTGGAGACGGTAGTCTTGGTTTTTGGAAAGCACTTTCCAAGGCTTATGAAACAACTGCTTGGCAAAGATGCTGGGTTCATAAAACAGCAAATATTTTAAATAAATTACCAAAGAAACTTCAGAAAAAAGCCAAAGAAAATATCCACAAAATATGGATGGCAGACACCAGAGAAGATGCAGTGAAATCTTTTGATTCTTTTATAAATATCTATGAAGCGAAATATCCAAAGGCCGCAATGTGCCTGGAAAAAGATAGAGACGTATTATTGAGTTTTTATGATTTTCCTGCTGCGCATTGGAGACACATCAGGACATCGAATCCAATTGAATCAACATTTGCCACAGTAAAGCTGCGAACGGCTAAAGTAAGGGGTTGCTTCTCGTCGAAATCTGTTTTGTCAATGGCTTTTAAGCTTTGTAAATCAGCAGAGAAAAACTGGATAAAGCTGCATCATTATGAAAAATTAGGACAACTGATTGAGGGTGTTAAATTTGTAAATGGGATAGAACAGGAAAGGAACGCTGCCTGATGCCATACACAACATTTGACAATAACTCTCAATTTCCAGACACCTTTCGTGAGTTATGGCCCCAAATACGTTCAAACCTTTTTGAAGGGACATATGCCCCTTCTCCTGTTCTAAGGGTTGAAATACCAAAACCGGACGGTAGTAAACGTCCACTGGGTATCCCAACAGTGCTGGATAGAATGATCCAGCAAGCCATCGCCCAGGTTATGGGATTAATATTTGATCCTCTGTTTTCAGAATCAAGTTGCGGTTTCAGGCCTGGCAGATCAGCCCATGATGGTGTAAGACTGGTAAAACAATTCACGTGTGACGTTTAGGTTATCGGACAGGGTTACACTGTAGCCGTAGATACCGACTTATCGAAATTTTTTGATAAAGTTAATCACGATGTCTTGGTAAATAGAATCTCCCGTCAGATAAAGGATAAGCGAGTTCTTAAGCTTATCGGTAAATATCTCAGGGCTGGTGTTATGGTCAAAGGTCACCGTCAGGCGACTCCTACTGGAGTTCCACAGGGTGGCCCACTTTCACCGCTGCTAGCTAATATCCTTCTTGATGATCTTGACAAGGAACTGGAAAAACGCGGCCACCATTTTGTCAGGTATGCAGACGACTTCATCATAATGGTGAAAAGTCTGAGTGCCGGAAATCGTGTGATGGCGAGTATCAGAAGGTTTCTCGAACAAGAGCTTCGGCTCCAGGTTAACGAGAAGAAAAGCAAGGTGGCTCCGGTGGA
>JAGLNZ010000629.1 GCA_023139225.1 Desulfobacula sp.
CTTTTTTTAAACATGCTGTATCTCCTTTTTTTTAAAATGGGCTATTTGGGTTTTTTAATCTCAATATTTCCGTTACTTTTAAAATCAATTTCAGCTTCCACATAATAAACATTTTTTAAAGACTGTCTTACATCTTTTGCCATGTAAAAAGCCTCTCCGCTCCTGGCACCGGTTGAGCATACAAAGACAACAGGCTTGTCATCGGGAAGATCCTTGATTTTGGGCTCAAGTTTTTCAACGGGGATATTAACGGCTGTTTTAAATGATCCCTTTGCAAATTCGTCTGCATCTCTTACATCGATGAGCATGATGGATTCGGGACTGTTGGCAACAATGGATTTGAATCGTTCAAGTTCAATGGAGCCTTCAATTTCACCGGCCTGCACCTGCATGGTCTCATTGGATTGTCCATAGGTCTTTTTCCATTGGGGATATCCCTTGGCAAACACATTGACGTTGGTGTATCCCATTTCAAGGGCTTTTGCTGCTGATTTATGGCTTAATCTGCACTTTAGACCACCGCAATAAAAAATTACCGGGGTGTCAAGATCTCTTGGCAGCTTTCCTTTAAGAGCTTCAAACTGAGAAAAGGGGATGTTGACGGCCGTAGGGATGTGGCCTTTATTAAATTTAGTTTTTTGTGGTCTTGCATCAATAATTACACTCTTGTTTTCAGCGATCAGTTTTGCCACATGTTCAGCACTTACAGAACCATAATTATCTTTTTGACTGACCCATTCGGGATATCCTCTGGCAAATACTTTAACATTTTTATACCCTGATTTTTCAGCTTTTCGAGCGGATTTATGGCTGAGTTTACATTTAAGTCCGCCACAATAATAAATCACCAGGCTGTTTTTGTCTTTTGGCAGAAGATTTGAATTTTTGTCAAATTGAGAAAACGGAATGTTAACAGCCCCGGGAATATGACCTTTTGTATATTTGACCTTGTAGGGCCTTGCATCAATAATCATAACGTTTTCAGGCATGGGAACAGCTATGTGTGCTTTTACAAATGCGGCATCCACAATGTCATGAAACATCCATGATGTATCTTCAACAGGGGCTGGGCCGGTTTTTGCCGTTTTTGCTGCCGTACATCCGGTCAACAGGATCAGGCCTGTCACTAGGGCCAGGATCAGGGTTTTTACTTTATTTGCTTTCATTTGTTCTCCTTAAAATCTATATATTTCGTGTTAACTTAACCTGGGGATAGAGCAATGAGTGTGCCATTGCAAAAAATATCCAATGTTCATTATTATAACTATTTAAATTTAAAGGATATTCATGCTCACATGGATTTTTTTACTATTGTGGTTTTAATATTTTCATTGCAATAGTGTTAAGGATGTGTTAACTTGTCGCTTAACACTGTTAATGTTGCGGAGGATAACATGGATATTGGAAAACAATGGCGGCATATTATTGATTCCGTGCCGGATGGTATCATCATTGTTGATGACAGAGGATATTTTATTGCAGCCAATCAGACCGCCCAATTGATCACTGGTTACTCTGAAAAAGAACTGAAAGGCCAATCCTGCCGGATTTTGAATTGCACCGGGTGTAAACTTGTCGGGAAAGGCAAAGGGAAAAAGTGGTGCCAGCTTTTTTCCGAGGGAATTATCAGGGAAAAAAAATGTGTGATTACCAACAGCCGCAACAGGACCATACCCATTGTAAAAAATGCAACCGT
>JAGLNZ010000063.1 GCA_023139225.1 Desulfobacula sp.
GGAACCGATCATATCGTGGCGTATGATGGTTTTTCCGGGAAAAAAATGCTTTCACAGTTAATTGTGGAAAATCCGGAACCGGTTAAAAGAATTATTCGAAGCATTAATAAATCGCCCGTCTATGTCCCCTGGTTTTCAGGAGAAACAGAAGAAATGGCAGCCAAAACAATTGGGGCTGACCTTTTTGGCGCTCCAGCCGTTTTGACTTGGAAATATAACGACAAATCAATATTTAAAAAGATTTGCCGGCAATTGAACATCCCTGTTGTTGAAGATACCCTGTTTTCGATACACACGGAAAACAAAAACAGTCCAGTTGAAATGGAGAACATAATCCGGCAATATTTGTCTGAATATCAGAGGGTTCTGATACGGGGAACCCAGGATAATAAAGGCGTCTCCCTGGTTTTTAACACAAATGGAAATGATATCCATACCTTGTGCCGTAAGATTTGCCGTCTTAGGATTGATCAAGTCCTTATTGAGCCTTGCCTTAATTTTTTCTCATCTCCCAATGATCAATGGATCATTACTAGAGAACGAAAAATATGCCATGTCGGTATTCTGGATCAGATTCTTAAAGACATGCACCACATTGGAAACATTAAAATGAAAGCGCGATTTTCCGTTGAAACTGATTATATTTTTGACACGTCCTTAAAAATTGTGCAGGACATGGCAGATTCAGGGTATATCGGTGTGATCGGTATTGATTACATTGTCACTGATTCAGGCGTATATCCTGTTGAAAATAATGCCCGTTTTAACGGGTCATCCTATGTGAAAATTATAATGGATAATATTGAGGATTTGATTGGTCTCATTCCCTGCTGGAAATCTATAAAAGTTAAAATAAAACCGTGCTCATATAATACACTGGCAAAGCAGATAACCCCTATTCTTTTTGATGGCCGTAAATCAGAATCCGTGTTCCCCTGTAATTGTGACGAACTTGATACAACAGGCGATTTTGCAGTGATCCTCCTGGCCCCCGATCTAAAAAGAATTGCTGATTTAGAACAAACCTTGAATGATATGGGTGTGGAATAGTCCACATTTTTTACTTTTACCATTAACTTTTTTATGGAGACAAAGTGATATTGGGACAAAACAAAGAAGAACAATTGATTCATCATATGGCCGATGATACCCATAATTTTTATTTTATGATCAATCCCTATTTCCCAACCCCTAAGATGATTACAAAAATCAGTGAAAATTTATCCCATCTTATACGGTATTACCCCTCCAGCCAGGAAATTATTTCCGGGAAAATTCAAAAGGTTGAAAATATTGATCTGCCTTTAATTGCAGTGAACGGCAGCTGTGAAGCTATTCGAATCATGCTGCAGCAAAACTCCGGGAAAAAACTTGTGACGGTTCCTAATTTTAATGAATGGGAAATCACAGATTATATTCCGATGGCCTATGATGCCTCTACCCGTGAAATCATGGATGCCATCAAAAAAAATGATATTGATCTTGTCTGCATCTGCAATCCCAATAATCCCACTGGATTTTATCGTGAAGATATACAGACACTGGTGGATGCGTTTCCAAAGGTTAAATTTGCCATTGACATCAGTTTTATTGATTTTGTCAGTAAAACCATACCAGACTATCCAAAGGGCAGGAATGTTATTCTTATAAAAAGCCTGGGGAAAAACTATGGTATCTGCGGTGTGCGCCTGGGGTATATTGCATCCGAGGATGAAAATTACATAAAAAAACTGCTCCCATTGATCCCTATTTGGAACATCAATTCCATTACAGAATTTTTACTTGATCTTATTTCTGATCATATCGATGACTATGAATCCTCAAGAATTAAAATCATTGAAGGAACAGGCAGGATGATTGAGATTTTAAACCAATTCCCGTTTCTTAAGGTTTTTCCAAGCAAAGCAAACTTTGTGATGATCCATACAAAAAAGCACTTAAAATTTAACCTTAAGAACTGTGCCAATAAAACAGGGCTCAATCAACACTATTATAGAGTTGCCTATAATAAAAATTATAAAGATTTAAAAGGTCTTATTTATATATAAATATTTTTCTTCAGGGTGCCGCAAAAGGAAAATACCATAGTTCTACTGTTTGAAAACCTTATCTAAATTTGGAGAAAAGAAAAATGCCATCTGCCATTAAAAAAGCCCTGATCCTTGTTGCGGGCTTAGGAAGTAGATTAGACCCCTTAACACAGATGCTGCCCAAATGCATGGTTGAGGTGAACGGGACACCTATTCTGATCAACACATTAAATCATCTGGCTGCAAATGGGTTTAAACAAGTGGTGATTGTTACCGGATATATGGATTTTTTGATTACAAGCCAAATCGGTAATCAATTTAAAAACATGGAAATTATTTACGTTAAAAATGAAATTTTTTACAAAACAAATAATATGTACTCATTATGGCTGGCCAAAGAGTACCTCATTGACGACAACGGCGTGCTCCTGATTGAGGGAGATCTATTTTTTGAAGAGGCTGTGCTGACAAGATTGTTGAATACGGGTGACAATTCATACTGGGTTGTTGATAAATTTATTCTCTTCAAAGAAGGATGCATGCTGACCACTGATGAAGCAGGGGGGATTGAGAAAATTGATATCATCCGCCACACCTTATCAAGATATAAGCGCAATCAACATAAATCCGCCGGTATGTTAAAAATTTCAAACCAGATGGGTCAAATATTGTCAGATTGTCTTGACTTTGAAGTAAAACATGGGCATTTTGATATTTATTATGATCAGGTAGTTTCCAGGCATATAAAACAATTTGATCTAAATACCTGCGATATCAACGGACTCAAATGGGTGGAGATTGATAACATCCATGATCTGAAAAAGGCTGAGGCTATATTTTGAGGATTAGTCTTAAATATAAATTTCTTGTTCCAACCTTATGTCTGCTTGTTGCCGGGATGGGAATCGTATCCATTGTTTCCCATATCAAGGCAAAAGATGCTCTGACAAAAGTAATTGTTGATGAAATTGACAATATTACCCAGACAACGGTTAGTTCGATGTCTTCATGGATTAATGACCGCAAGCTTGATGTCGGCAACTGGAGCAAGCAGGGGGTATATAAGACAGCATTGCTGAATTCTTTTTTAGGGCGAACGGCCAGGACCTTTGCCAATGATCAGCTTAAAAGGATAAAACAAGATTACGGGTTCTATGAAAATATTGTACTGGCTGATACCTCAGGTGATCTGGTGGCCGATTCTGATCCTGATTACATCGGAAGATTGAATGTGGGTGGCAGAACGTATTTTCAAGAAGCCCTGAAAGGCCGCGTATATGTGTCCGAACACGTCCTGAAAAGTCGAGCCAGTGGCAAGCTTGTTTTCATGGTTTCTGCTCCGGTGGAAGATAAAGGAAAAGTTGCAGGTGTCCTTTTTGCAGTGTTTGAGGTGAATACCTTTGTAAGGCAGTTTGTGGATCCGATCCGGATCGGAGAGAACGGGTATGCCTATATTTTTTTAGATAACGGCTTGATTGTTTCCGGGCGGGACAAGCTTGCGATATCCGGACAGAACATTAACGATTTTCATTTTGGCAGGGACATAATGCAAAATCGTGAAGGACTCATTGAGTATGATCTGGATGGCAGAAAAATGATTGCCTCCTTCAAAAAACTGGATGAAATGAATTGGACCATTGTGGTTTGTGCAGTTAAAAACGAAGTTTTTCTGCCAATAAAAAACTTGGGCCATCTCAATGGTATGGTGACGATTGCTGTTGTTCTGATCGTGGCATTGGTGATCTTTTTGCTTACCGATTCTTTATCCCGTCCTATTAAAGAAGTGGTCTTGGGGCTTAAAAAAATGGGAAAAGGCCATTTGAATTTTCGCCTTGACATTAAAAACAGGGATGAAATCGGAGAGATCGGCCAGGCATTGAATACAATGGCCCAAAATCTTGAAAAGTCAGACAACAGGATCAAACACCAAAATATTCTTCTTGAAAAAGCACGGGACGAGCTTGAACTCAGGGTTGATCAGCGAACATCGGAATTGAGAACGGCTGAACAAAAATACAGAGGGATTTTTGAAAATGCAGTTGAAGGTATATTCCAGACAACTATCGATGGCCGTATCCTTGATGTCAATCCCTCTTTTGCCAAAATTTTGGGATATGATTCAGTTGGGGAAATGCTTTCAGATAAAAAACAAAAGTTTTTCCCGGTTTCTGAAAAGGAAGGGATAAAGCTCAAACATATACTGGAAGCCGAGGGAAAGATAGTTGCATATGAAACCAGGCTTTTCCGAAAAGACGGTAACGAGTTCTGGTGTTCCATTTCTGCCGGTAAGATTCATAATGAAGAAGACTCAAGGGTTTATTTTGAAGGGTTTGTCATTGATATCACCGAGCGCAGGGAAAAGGAAAAAGCCCAAAGAGAGTGGAAGGCAGCCAAGGCAGCCAATCATGCCAAGTCCGAGTTCTTGGCTAACATGAGCCATGAGATAAGGACGCCTTTGAATGCATTGCTCGGATTCAGTGAATTATTGTCTGTGGATCTGAATGATCCTAAACAGGAAAGCTATATTGATGCAATGAGGACGGCCGGGAAAAGCCTTCTTACTTTAATCAACGATATTCTTGATCTTTCAAAAGTTGAAGCCGGCAAGATGGTTTTTAAATATGAGCCGGTCGACCTTAAAATTTTATTTACTGAAATCGAGTATATTTTTAAGGAAAAAATATCCGGCAAAGACATCCGGTTGGCAGTGGAACTTGCAGATAATATGCCGATTCTTCTGATGCTTGATGAAACCAGAATCAGGCAGATCCTTTTAAACCTTGTGGGCAATGCTGTTAAATTTACTGAAAAAGGAGTGATTAAACTGATTGCTAAAGACCAGGCCACTCAAAATCAGGGTAGGATTGATCTGATCCTCAAGGTTGAGGATACGGGACCCGGAATTGAAAAAAATGAATTAGACTCAATATTTGAATCATTCAAGCAGGTTAACGGACAGATAAACAGAAAGTATGGCGGGACCGGCCTTGGATTGGCAATTTGCAAAAGACTTACCGAGGCAATGAACGGACAGATCAGCGTTGCAAGCAAAACTGGTGTTGGAAGTACGTTTACGGTCAGTCTTAAAAATGTGGAAATTTTATCAGATGAAATAATAAATGTGGCTAAAAAGGAATCGGTAGACAACACTGGTCCGTCTTGTTTTGAAAAAAAGAAAATTCTAATCGTCGATGATATTGAATCCAATCGTCTCATGCTCAAAGAGTTGCTGACCAGATTCAATCAGGATGTTCTTGAGGCTGATAACGGGCACCAAGCTCTTGCCATGGCAAAAGAGAATCATCCTGATATCATTATCATGGATATCAGGATGCCTGTGATGGACGGGGATGAGGCTACAAAAAGGCTTAAGTCGGATCCGTATACAAAAAGCATCCCGGTAATTGCTTTTACAGGCGATGTGGTGGCAAAGACAAAAACAGGTGCTTTAAAAAAAGGATATGATGGATATCTGACCAAACCTGTTAAAATTGCGGCACTGAAGGATGAATTGTCCAGGTATTTAAGGGTGGAAAAAACTGGTAAAATATTAAAAAAGCAGGATCAATCAATAGATACGCTTGTGAAAGAAGATACTTTGAATCCAGAACAACTTATTTTGGTTTTAAAAAATGATATTCTTCCTTCCTGTCTTTCCTATAAGAATTCCATTGTCATCAATCAGATTAAAGAATTTTCGAAAACATTAATGCAATTGTCACAAAAACACCATGTACCGCCCCTTGCAGCATTCAGTGATGACTTGACCGGATACGCCGATTTTTTTGATATCACCCGTATTGAAAAAAAAATGGAAG
>JAGLNZ010000630.1 GCA_023139225.1 Desulfobacula sp.
GGGAATCAGACCAAAGCTGCCGGGATTTTAGGCGTCAGCCGGATAACCGTATGGAAGCGCATAAAGAAACATGGAATACAGCTGAAGTGATCCGCTTATCTATGTTAACAAATTGTTAACACTTTTGGGACACAAGTTGTGTGTAAGGGTTACGGCTGTAAAGAGACTAACTAATTAAAAACCACTTGAAAGTGCATGCTTTAAGGCCAATATTTTTTATTAATAAAAAAGATTCATTGGGCATGCTTATTGCTCTAAATTAAAAAGTTAAAAAGTTATAAAATGGCTTAATGGTTTAGCGGTAATTGCTGAAATTGAATTCAAATGAAGGATTTGAACATGAAAAAAGAAAATATACTTGTGATTGCTATTATTTGTATCGCAATGGGCAGTATCATGGCTTACCATAATTTGAAGTCCGGGAAACTTGCAGATCCCACACCGGGAAAAGAATCTGTCCAGGCTGAAAATATTTCAGGTATAGACTGGCAGAGTTATTCCAAAGGTACACAATTGGCAAAAACCAATGACAAACAGATTTTTTTATATTTTCATGCAGACTGGTGTACATATTGCAAAAAACTTAAAAAAACAACATTTAGAAATAAAGCGGTTTTAACTTATTTAAAGGATAATTTTATCAGTATTATAGTTGATACTGAGAAAGATAAAAAACTTGCCGCACAATGGAGGGTTAAGGGGCTGCCGACCTTATGGTTTCTCGAATCGGACAGTTCAAGGATCAGCAGCATACCGGGGTTTGTTGATGCAAAACAATTTTTGCAAATTTTAAAATATATTCATACGGCAAGCTATGATAAAATGAATTTTTCCGAATTTGTTAAAACAATATAGGAGAGTACCGTGAACATCAGAAGAATTACCTCGCTTACTGCCCTGATTGCATTTTTGTTTACTTTATTTACAAGCATCATACTTTATATTGTTCCCCAGGGCAGGGTTGCATACTGGGCAGGCTGGCATCTATGGGGATTGAGCAAGACCCAGTGGGGAAATATTCATATTAATCTTGGATTTCTTTTCATTATTTCTATTCTTCTTCATATCTATTACAACTGGAAACCCATCCTCAATTATATGAAAGACAAACAGAAAAATCTTAAGATATTTACAAAGGATTTTAATACAGCTCTCGTCATTACAATGGCTGTTGCACTGGGGACTTTTTTTATGATCCCGCCATTCTCCTCTATTCTCAGTTTAAGTGAAAAGATTAAAAATGATGCAGCCGCTAAATATGGAGAGCCGCCGTTTGGGCATGCAGAAGAGGCACCATTTAATTCCCTGGTAAAAAAAATGAGTTTTGATTATAAAGAAAGTATTGCCAAACTTGAAAAATCAGGAATAAAAATTGATGCCCCTGATCAGATATTTTTACAAATCGCAAAAAAATATGATTTAAGCCCTAAAGAGGTGTATGACATAATTAAACCTGAAGAACCGCTTAGTGCAAGCAAAGTACTTCCTGCAATACCCGCCTCAGGAAGCGGGAATAAGACGTTTTCTCAGTTATGTACACAATACCAGCTGAATCCTGAGAAAATTGCAAAGGATCTAGAATTAAAAGGGATGGTAATACAAAGAGATAAAAGTATGAAAGAGCTTGCATCTTTGAACAAAAAAACATCCATCCAATTATATGATATGATTAAGGAAATATCAGAAAGAGAGGGGAAATGACTTCTAAAATTTCGCGCAGGGCTTTTTTAAAAGGCTCCATTACGGCTGCAGGGTCTGTGGCTGCCGGCACAAGTATTGCCCGGGCTGCCAAATCTTTAACCAGTGAAAAAAAAGAGCCTTTGGTGACCTTGCTTGACATCAGCAAATGCATTGGTTGTGAAGAGTGTGTTTATGCATGTCAGGAGGTAAATGAAAATAAATATCCTGAGCCTGAAAAACCGTTCCCAAAAATGTATCCCAGCAGGGTGCCGATACAGGACTGGTCGGATAAAAGAGATGTGATCGATCGTCTGACTCCTTATAACTGGCTTTTTATCCAGCATGCATCTGCCACGGTCAATGGCGAAGAAATTGAATTGACTATTCCCAGGCGTTGCATGCATTGTGACAATCCTCCCTGTGTCAAGCTTTGTCCCTGGGGTGCATTAAAACAGGAAGAAAACGGGCTTTCAAGGATTGATTCCGATATTTGTCTGGGTGGTTCAAAATGTAATAAAGTCTGTCCCTGGGATGTTCCGCAAAGACAGACCGGTGTCGGGATTTACCTTGACCTGCTGCCTGCCCTGGCAGGCAATGGTGTCATGTATAAATGTGACCGGTGCTACAACAGGCTTGAAAAGGGTGAAGTGCCTGCCTGCATAGAAGTCTGTCCTGAAGATGTTCAAACAATAGGTCCGAAGAGTGAAATCATCGAAAAGGCCCATGCCCTTGCCAGAGAGATGAACGGATATATCTACGGTGAACACGAAAATGGCGGAACCAATACCATTTATGTTTCTCCTGTCCCATTTGAACAATTGAACCTGAGTATTGAACAAGGAAAAGGAAAACCCCATTTAGCTAAAGTCAAGAATATGATGGCCGATGGGACCAACCTTGCCAAAGCCATGCTTATTGCACCCCTTGCAGGTGTTGCAGCGGCATTTGGAAAGTTTTACTTGAGTTCAAAGGAGGATAAATAATGAAAACCACAGGGAAAACAAGAAAATATATTTATACGATTACCCTCTTTTTTATAGTATTGTCCGGTTTTGGCCAGATGCCGATTTTCAAGCGTTATTATATTTCTGATATCCCGGGACTGGGCTGGCTGGCCCAGTTTTATGTGACGCATATAATACATTATGTTGCCGCCATTGTGCTGATAGCGCTTGTCATATATATTCTTTTTGATTTTATTTTCAATGGATCAGGGTTGAATAAAATTACAGGCTCCGGTTATTTTAAAATTGTGCTAATTGCAGGATTGATTGTCTCAGGCTCCTTTATGGTCATAAAGAATCTTCCCGATATCTATTTTAGCCATAATTCAATTATTGTTCTGGATCTTGTCCATGTAAGCCTTTGTATGATGTTGTTATTTGTGAGCCTCTATACCAGGATACGGAAAAAAAGGTGGGTGAACTAAAACATTACAAATTTAATGCAGGGGTTACAGATTTTTTAATTACCAGGTTGAATAAGGCTTTTCAATCAGGTTGGAATTAAAGTATCTTATGTCATGGGTGACTTCTTTTCCGATCCAGTCAGGTTTTTCAAAGGGCTGATCAATTGAATCCAGCTCTATTTCAGCAACAACAAGCCCTTGATTATCTCCTGAAAATTCATCAATAACCCATTCAAACCCTTTGAATTTAATTTGATATCTTGTTTTTTCTATGAATGGTTCTTTGCAGAAAGCTTTGAGCATCTGTCTTGCATCCTGTTGCGGGACAGGATATTCAAACTCTTTTCGCAAGGCATTGCAGGTTTCTCCCTTGATGGTAAGAAAGCCTTGATTCCCTGAAAGGCGAACTCTGACAACCATGTTTTTTTTGTTTATCATATACCCCTGGCGGATAAGGGTACCATTGGTTTGCAAAGAGGATGGAAAATGTTTTAAAAGAAATTTTCTTTCTATTTCAATGGCCATTGTTCAATCTATTATCAAAGAAGGCCGATTTTTTTCATTTTTTCGACCATGACCTCTTTGTTGAACGGTTTGATCACATAACCGTCACATTTACCTACACAGGCCTTAACAGTCTCAATGTCGGAATGGGAGGTTACCATTAAAATTTTTGCTTTTTCTTCAGCGTCTAACCCGCGTGCCTCTTCCAATTGTCTTATGGTGGATAAAACCTCGGTCCCGCTGATGTCCGGCATGGAAACATCAAGGGTGATCAAATTGTAAAGCTTCCACTCTTCAAGGGCGGTTTTTACAGCACTAATGGCTGCTTTCCCATTCTTAACACCTTCACACTTTCCAAAATCAGTAACAATTTTCATCATTTTTTTCCTGCTGACAAGTTCGTCATCAACAACAAGAATTTTCATCCGGTATTTTCCTTTCGTTTTTTACTTTGTATCACTGTCATAGAAAAAGATTATGCTTACAATTTTTTTAGAATAAAACAGAAAATATATTTAACTTTAGCCTATTTATAATTTTTTTCAAACTCATTTTTTAAAAAACTTTAATTATCTGTCGGGTTGTTGATATAGTGCATTTATAATTTAAATACCATAGCAAAATTAAATTAACGGGAGAAATTAAATTTGTCCAGGAATAAACCCGGAACCGTCGTGCTTTTAACAGACTTCGGTCAACAAGATATTTTTGCAGGGGTTCTTAAAGGCGTTATTGCTTCAATCAGTCCTGAATCAAAAGTGATTGATCTGACCCATGAGGTGAACCCGCAGGATATCGCTCAGGGTTCTTTTTTATTAAGTGCGTCATATTCATATTTTCCCAAAAGAAGCGTGTTCTGCGTTATTGTTGATCCCGGTGTGGGATCGGACAGGAAAGGGATTTGCATTAAGACAAATGATTATTATTTTGTGGGCCCTGATAACGGTGTGCTCTGGCAGGCTGCCAACGAAAACAAGATCAAAAGGATCATTCATTTGACCACGAAAAAATATTTTCTTGACTCAGTTTCCAATACTTTTCACGGAAGAGATATTTTTGCCCCTGTTGCCGCCCATATTTCAAAAGGGCTTGAAGACATCGCTATCCTTGGAAAAATACTGGAAAAATGTGTTGAATATCATTTCCCCAAAATAGAAAGAAATACTTTTTCACTTGGATTGACCATTATTCATATTGATCGGTTTGGAAATGTAACCTTAAACCTTAAAGAAAATCAGTTCAGGCAATTCACTCAAAAAAGGCGGTTTTGTTTGACACTCAATGATGCCCGGATAAAAGAAGTATATAGCAGTTATGCAAAAGCTATAGACGGTGAATTGTTTTTGATTGGCTCTTCTTCTGGTTTTCTGGAGATTTCACTGAAAAATTCAAATGCAGCCAAAATCCTGGGTGCAAAGTATATGGATAAGGCACAATTAAAAATTTTAGATCAATAAGTTTTTGTTTCCAATCCATTTTTGATAAGTTAATCCAATTATGTTAGGCGCTTTTATGAATAAAAAAAATAAAGGTGAAAACCAAAAGAAAAAATTGACAGGAGAATAAAATGTTGAAAATTGGTATTATTGGCGGATCAGGACTTGATCATCCTGATATTTTAAAAGATCCGATTGAACTTGAAATTTCCACAGAATATGGAAATCCTTCTTCTTTA